>DAOUPA010000577.1 GCA_030626405.1 Planctomicrobium sp. | reverse complement strand
GGAGAGATCATGGATGTGTCCGTTGTTCATAAGCATCAGCGACTGAGGAGAAACGGTTGAAGTATTTCTGTTCGTACAATTCGGTCCCATTTCTGGATAGTCGAAAGTCTCCATCATTGTTGGGATTTCGGTGCGGCGGTATTGCAAATAAATGCTGCGTCGCCAAAGACCGTCCGATGATGAGTTCACACTGATGAGACCACTGCGACTGACCGAGACAAAGTCCGGCAGACCACCAGGAGTATCGTCGAGCTTCCCAGAGACAAACAACAAGGAGTCTCGCAGTGCCTCAGCGTTCATCCGCCGCAACGTCATCCTTGAAAGGAACTGATTGTTCGGATCGAGTTTCAGTTGCTCTTCCGTAACTCGACTCGATTGCCGATAGGTGCGGGAATTCATGATCAGACGATGCATCTCTTTAATGCTCCAGCCTCGCTCAATCATTTCCAACGCGAGCCAGTCAAGCAATTCAGGATGCGAAGGCCGCTCGCCTTGAACGCCGAAATTCTCCAGCGATTTCACGAGACCGGTTCCAAAATGGTGATACCAAATCCGGTTGACAATGACTCTCGCTGTAAGTGGATGGTCAGGTTTGGTCAACCAGCGAGCGAAGGTAAGACGACGTCCGGTTTTGGGAGTTCCATCCGGAAATGGAGGCTCGGCAACGAATGGAGTTCGCCCGTCCGTTAACACAGAAGGGACGCCTGGACCTACGAGACGACCTGGCTTGTTGTACTCCCCTCGCAAAAGAATGTACGCAGGCGACGGTTCGCCACGATCCCATAACGCACGAATTGCAACGGGCGGTACCATTTCTCGCCGAACTCGTTCAATTTCAATCTTGATCTCTTTAATTTCCTGAAGAGTTTCCAAAACAACCGAAGGTTGTTTGACAGCTGGCAGGAGTTCGGCTCGCTTCAGTTTTTCGACAAGAATTCGCTGCGGCAACGTTCGATTGTTATCCGCGATCTTGAGTGCTGCAATGGTTTCTTTTCGATCTGCTTCTGTTTGATTCGGGTAGTGGTGGCGAAGGGTTTCGTCCTGCGCCGCAGCGATGGCTTGCTTCAAACTGACAGCGAGCAACTTGAGTCTTTTCGCCAGAGGAGGATTCACGGCGGCAACTTGTTTGCGGTGTGCCTCGGTTCCGATATTGAGTGAACGCGTTTTGAAACTCAACCAATCATGTTCGTCCATCGCGCCTTGGAAGATCGCTTTGAACCGATAGTAATCACGATGCGGTATCGGATCGTATTTGTGCGAGTGGCACCGCGCACATTCCATTGTCAGTCCCATCAAGCTCGAGCTGACAACGGTAATTGCATCGCTGATCACTCCGATTCGCTCTGGAACGAAGTTCATCGTTCGAGAACCGGTCTGGTCGATTCCCATCCTCAGAAATCCGGTCGCGATCAAATTATCAACCATCTCTTCGGTCACAACGGACGCTTTCTCGACGTCAATCAACTCATCGCCTGCGAGTTGCTCCAGAAGAAATCGGTCGTATGGTTTGTCGTTGTTGAACGAACGAATAACGTAATCGCGATACTTCCAGGCGACCTCTCGAACCGGATCGGCAGAAACGCCACCTTCGGAGTCGGCGTAGCCAGCGAGATCGAGCCAGTAGCGACCCCAGCGCTCTCCGTAATGAGGAGAAGCGAGTAAGTGGTCGACCATTTTGGAATACCAGTCCGCATCATCGCTACTGCGCCAGTTCTTCCATTCTTCCAGACTTGGTGGCATTCCAACAAGGTCGAAGTACGCCCGGCGGATGAGAGTGTCTCGATCAGCTTCTAGCGAAAACACGAGATCATTCTTCTTCAACTTTGATAGAACGAAGTCGTCGAGCGTGTCATTCTCAGTCGTGGCTCTCGGAGGCTGAAACGACCAGTGTGTACGCTCTTCTTCAGTGATGAGAGCATCTGGTTCGGTCGTGGCGATATCAGGTTTTACATCGCCTTCCGGGGCACCTGCGGCGATCCAATCCTTCAGGATTTTGACTTCCGAGTTAGGAGGACGCTTCACGAAATACTTCAACAGCATTTTTCTCGGTGGACATGCTTCGCTCTCGATGCGTTGGATCATCAGACTTGCGTCTGAATCACCTGAAATGAATGCCGGCCCACTCTCTCCTCCTTTTCGCATGGAATCTGGAGTGCGAAGATCCAGACCACCTCGTTGAAGGCGCGGACCGTGACAGGTCGTACACCGCAGTAGCAGTATCGGCAACACGTCATGTTGCGTGAGTTCTTTTTTCACTAACGGTAATGGTTTAGAAGACTGTGAACCGCCGACGACCCACCGTCGAATCAGTGCGAGTTCTTCTTCGCTCAATTGAACTTCATCCTCAGGCGGCATTCCACCACCATCGACCATATCCCACAGCAAGCTATCGTCGCTCGTCTTAGCAACTGCCGGATCGCCTGATTCTCCACCGCGAAGAATTCCACTCATCGTGGAAAGATCAAGGTCACCTTTCCGCACTTTGTCGCTATGACACTTTCCACATTTCTTTGCGAAAATCGGCTGAATGTCCGATTCAAAGAGAGGTGATTTCTCATCCGCAGAAACCGGCGGAAGAGACACAACCGAGTACATTAGGGCAATGAATACGAAAGCGCGAAGGAATGACGAATAGAATGTTTTCGTAGTCGAAATTCCCTGAGACCAATCGAAGTGATCTCGCGATCGTAATGTCATAATTCACTGTGGTTGTTGACAGCAAAAGCAAGGTAGGCACAGCTCAAGGAGGGAATGGGGCACTCACATTGGTATGTTGGAGTCACCGAACACGCTGCTTCCTCATTCGGTACAGAAATTGTATGGACCACGAAACAGCAACACAAGGTTTCGTCTAAATGCGAGGTTTTCTAGACCTTGCGTGGAGGCAATGTGAGTGAAGTCGTTGATGCCTGAATCGCATCACTGTTCAGGTGATACGGAGATGTTTCGGACAAGCTTCCCATGTTTCAACAGGCGAGAATTCACTTCTTGGATTCCAGATTGCCTGTGTTTCGAATAGCCTTGATCAGTCTGACTCCAAGGACCACAGCGGCTGTGCAACCAATAGCACCTGGTATTGAAATCCCTTTCAGAGTCGGTGCGACTTGACTGCTCCAGAGTTGAGCCGATCCCATGAATAGTGCAGCGGACAGAATTCCGAGCACGAGACGGTTGACCGTCTGTTCGAGTCGACGGTGCTCTAAATAAACATCGAATCGTCCACGTTTGATTTGCGTAAGGATATCGCTGAGATCGCGTGGCAGTGACTCCCCCAGTCGTGACCAGTCAGTCCAGGTGTGTTGTAAACGGTTAAAGAGCCTCTGAGGAGAGAGTCGCCGTTTCATAGCCTTCGCTTGCCACGGTTCGAGAAGTTCGGCCAGGCTAAAGTCTGGACTGAGATTTCGTGATGTTCCTTCTAACATGACCAATACTTTGATCAATAGTGAAACTCGCGCAGGCAAGATGATGCCGTATTTACGAATAATCTCCATCATCCCGTTTAAGGCGCCACTGATGTCGAAATCTTTTAGAGACTGACCGGAAAATTCGATTAAAAATTCCTCAATGTCTGACCGCAAGCGATCATCATCGAAATCCGCAGGCACGGAACCCAACCGCACAATGCCATCGCAAAGTGTACGTGCATCGCGACGCACAGCAGCGATCAACAGATCTTCAATCTGTTCACGCAAGTTCTCGTCGATCCGGCCAACCATCCCACAATCAAGTAGTCCTATAGTCCCACCCTGTATGACCATGAGGTTGCCGGGGTGAGGATCAGCGTGATAGAAGCCGTCGCGAAAGATCATGTCGAGAAACATATTCGCTCCACGGCACGCGACTTCGTTGAGGTCACAACCTGATTCCTGAAGATCGGCCTGTTTCGAAACACTGATGCCTTCAAGGCGATCCATGGTCAGGACGCGGCGGGAAGACAATTCCGGGTACGGAGTCGGGATGCAAATGTCGTCTTGATTTTCAAAGTTCCGAATGAAAGTTTGCAGGCTGCGTTGCTCGC
>DAOUPA010000407.1 GCA_030626405.1 Planctomicrobium sp. | reverse complement strand
GTAATTATCTCTGGCTGATCTTTTGTCCAAATCCAGAATCGCTCACGGTTTGCTCCAAGGTCCAGTTCCTGTCCGCCTGAAAGAGGGTTCGAAACGATAATTCGTAAGTTACGAGGAGCTTCCACTGCCAATGACGCCGGGAGTGAAACGGGAATTCCAGTGACAGAGATTCTCGCGTCACTCGTTCTCCATGCTGCGAGACCAGGGGTACTGTCGGTCCCGATAATGTTTCGATTGAGGTGTTCAACGAGTTGTTCTTTGGTGAGATCGGTTTCGAGGACGCATTCTTCTCGAAACTTGAATCGCTCAAACGTACAGCCCGCGAAGATAATCATGATTGCGATGATGCAACGTGAAGGACCAATCATGCGGTTACTTCGACGATGAGTCGCTCGCGATGTGCTGGATCGAGTTGTCATCATGCTGCATTCCATTCCGTGGTCAACTGCTGGTTCAAAACAACCTGTAGTGCCGAGATTTCATCCTTGGGAAGCTGTTGGTCGCGGACTTCGTATGGTCCTTCTCCGCGCGATCCGGAGAGCTGCAAAAATTCGACGCCGTCTCGTTCCGTGGAGCTATCCAGTTTCAAACGTCTCCGTTGCAACAAATACAGGGAGAGGACATAACTGATTTTCTCTTGTTGCGGATTTGAATCTTCAACAATTTGCTCGAAGTACCCCATGAGTGCTTCAGGATCTGTTGTTGCCACTTGCTTCTTTTCAGCTTCAGGGACGGTACATTTCCAGTATCCGACTCCCCCGTCAGGGAGTCCGTTCCATCCTTGCTCGCTGTAATCCACGCGTTCCAGACTGTCGTTGATTTCTACTAACGCCGAATAGCAAACGCTCCCTGGAACAAGAGGTTCTCCTGTTCCAGCGCAGGTTTTACTCAAAGGCTTGAATCGGTAGTCCATAAAAAGTCTGGAGCATGCGAAATTTTCAGGTCCCAGTGTCGCGGGATCGTACGTCTTTTTGCGAAAATAGCTCAATAGCTATTTCACGAGTCATTTCACACAGATTTGAACCCTCATCAACTCGCTGTCGTGCTTCACTTCAGGCTTTGGCAAAATTTCAAACTGGCCTTTACTCGATTCTGGAAATTCGAATAGCCTCACGTTCCCTCAAGTTCTGAACTGTTCGAGTGTTCGAAACAGTGGTCAGAGATTTCACCGTGTCACCTTGACTCAACAACGGAATTGTTCGAGTCATTAAATCCACATTCCAAAGTCATTTGTGGAAGGAGTCCCCTTATGAACCGTTCTGCAATCACCACAGTTGTCGCTGTCGTCGCAGCTTTTGGCGTCGGGCTGACGTGGTCATACTTTACCGGCAGCAATCAAGGCAGCGTTGCCATTGTCGATCTTGATGAAGTCGCTCGACGAATTGGACGCGACAAGGAGATGATTGAATCTGTTCAAACACAAGCAGGCGCCCTCAATACGCAACTTGTTGGACTTCAAAACAAGGCGATTCAGCAGTTGAAAGCCGTTCGTGATGGTTTGAATGAAGATGAACAAATCACAAATCAAGAAGCCCAGCAGTTCGTACGTCTACAGCGAAGCGCTCAGGTGCAACTCACTCAATTGCAACAGCGAGCCAAGGTGGGATTGAATCAACACCGTCAGCAACTGGTCAGTCAATTCCGAAAAGATGCACAACCTATCGCAGCAAAAATTGCGAAAGAACGTGGATTTGACAGCGTCATTACTCGTAACGATACAGTCGTTTTCTCGTTTGATGAAGCTGTCGATATCACCGACGATGTCGTTAAGCTCATGAGCGCAGAAATGCCAGCTCGTCCAGCCAAGAAGACTGCTCCGAAGGCAAAGACACCTGTGAAGAAGCCAGCTGCAACCGCAACTGCGCCTGCGACATCAACAACGAATTAGTTGATCGTGCGGCAAGCAAAAACGTCAAAACCTCCTGAAAGCTCATTGAGCGTTCAGGAGGTTTTTTCTGTGCAGATTTCAATAAGTGTCAGGAAAGAAGTTGCTTACGCGGGGTCTTCCCAAATGTTTATGAACCGGTGTTCGTGAAATTCCTCAATTCTTCCAGGGGAAAACTGCTCTGGAGTCTCTCCTAGAATTCGTAACCAGACGGTTTTTCCGGCGTAGATCCCTGAAACGGAGAAATGGGGGCCAACTTCGTCCGTTTCATCGACAATTTGCGATTGCCAGGTCATGGAATCAATCACATCAAAGACTTCAATCAATTCAATGACGTCGACGATGAATCGTGCTGCTATTCGCTGTCCATCGTTGGGGCCACCAACGACTTCTGTTGATGAAATGAAAACCGAAACTTCGTACGCATCGTCAATTTCGAAGTAATGACAGCCTATTGGGGACTCTTCATCAAGGAGTTGGATCTTCTGGCAAACACTCTCGACGAGGTGGGCAATCCATTGTGGAGGTGAGGACATAAAACAGCGCTTTCATGTGGGAGGTGTCCCTGTGGCCATGGGGACAACGTCAAATTGTTGCATCAGGGGCCCCGGATGCCATGTTGACAATTTGCAACATGAGGCCACGTGACCACAGTTCAAGGCAGATGGTGTGCCTTGCGGGACGATATTTTTCGAACATCGGTATTCTGTACACAAACCGCACGTTTTTAGAGGGTTTTGTGGCAAAATCACACACAACGATTGCTTCCTACCAGTGAAGATGGAACAGTCATGGGAGAGGTGTCTCGACCGCCTAACATTTCGATAACAATTTTGTTTCAACCATGAAACAGATTGATCAACGGCCTGTTGAAACACAATTGAGACATTTTTCAACGGGATTTCACAAGCTTACTTATCGCTGGTCGTGGAATACTGAGCAGGCGTTTGCAGAAAGCTGGCGAAACAGGACAATAAGGCACCTTGTTGAATGAACGTGAAATTCAGATGGTGTCAATCGATGAAAAAGCGGATCGCGGCTCTGATCGTCGCACTCTTTGTCACTTCCCCATGCTTGGCTTCTGAACCTGACCGTGTGTTGATTATTGTCGGCCCCAGTCGGCATCCACCAGGTTCGCACGAAGCTGCCGCCGGTGGGCGGGTGATGAAATACTGCGTCGAGAACATGCTCAACGTACCGGACATACACGCCGATGTGGTCACCGCATGGCCGCAAGATAAAAAGTTGCGAGCCGCCGCTTCCACGGTTGTTTTCATCGGCGATACGTTCCCGCCGAACCGGTTTCCCAATCCCAAACAGAACCTCGCGGATCTTGCCGAGATGATGGAACGCGGTTGCGGAATTGTCTGCGTTCACTACGCCACTGGATTGTTGGGAGACGATGTTCAGGAGAATGGCGAACATCCGTTACTGCACTGGATGGGTGGCTACTTCGCAAACCGCTCTTGCCCGCATCATACGTCAATTGCGAAAATCTATCCGGCGGCCACTATCTCGCCTGCGGCTGCACTGCACCCGATTTCCCGAGGCTGGAAGGAATTTACACTGTACGACGAGCCGTACATTAACAACTACTTCGGAGACGATGGAAACAAGCTCGCGCCCAACGTCACTGCGTTGGCAACCTCAATGCTGCCACCGGAGAAACCGAAGCAGGAGACGGTCTCCTGGTGTGTTGAACGAGCCGATGGCGGACGTGGATTTGGAATCGTCATGCCACACTTCTACAAGAACTGGAGCAACGAAGACCTGCGGCGGTTTATCCTCAATGGTATCGTCTGGACTGCGAAAATTGACGTCCCGAACGAAGGTGTGCAAACGACGCTTCCTCCCTTAGGGCGATTTGAGCCAGCATCAGTCGAGTACCGATCACCACGTTAAGGCGGGCGATTCATGCCGCTTTGTCTTCGACTTCATGCACTTGAATTGGTGTCGGAAAGCCGACCTTTCGACTGATTGTGTATGGGTGTTTCTCACCATGAGCGAAGTATATTCTCGAGTTCAGTTCGCCCAGAATTCCAAGACTAAAGAGTTGTATTCCAGCCATGATGGAGAGGACCGTCAGCATCAAGAGTGGGTTTCCGGTCATGTCGACGGCGGACATCCATTTCATCCAGATCGTCGCAAAAAGCGAAAGGCCACCGACGGCGAAGCAGCCGAAGCCCAAGCGACCGAAGAGCTTCATCGGGCTGGTTAAATAGTCCTGTAGAAATTTGACTGTCAGCAAGTCGAGTACGACTCGAATCGTTCTTGAGAGGCCATATTTGGAAACTCCGAAACGACGCGCCCGGTGGTGGGTGACGACCTCAATGCATTTTGCACCACGTTGATGGGCGAGAATCGGGATGAAGCGATGCATCTCGCCGTAGAGTTCGATTTCATCAGCGATTTCGCGGCGCATCGCTTTGAGAGTGCAGCCCAAGTCGTGAATCGGAAAGCCAACGACTTTAGAGATGATCCAATTCGCAATCTTCGATGGAAGCTTGCGAGTCAACCATTTGTCCTGACGATTTTTTCGCCAGCCATGCACTAGATCGTACCCTTCAGCTATTTTTCCCAACATCAGTGGAATGTCCGCAGGGTCGTTTTGCAAATCCCCGTCCAGGGTGATTAAGACATCTCCGGAAGCTTCGTTAAGCCCTGCTTGCATCGCAGCGGTTTGTCCGAAGTTTCGTCGGAACTGCACCAGACGCACGCGAGAATCTTGTTTCGAAAGGTCTTCCAGTGCCACAACCGAGCCGTCCGTGGAACCATCGTCGACAAAGACAATTTCGTAATCGAGAATTTCAGCTGCCATCACCTCCGAAATCTCTGCGTGGAGGATGGGGATGTTTTCTTCTTCGTTGAAAATCGGAACAATGACTGAAATGTACATGGCGATTCCATTCGCAAAATCGTAGGCAAAGTCACAGCGATTCTAGTTCAATTCCGTTCCATCTCAAAGGCGGCTTTCGAAGGGAGAGGGATGGGGTGTCGCAGGTCATTCGTGTCTCCCAGGGTGAGGGGAAACAGCACGCCGGGCGAAAACTACTCAGCTTTTGTCGGCACGGGTTCAGCTTTGGGGGGCGCAGGCTCTGGCAAGCGACGGTCAAACTTGAACGGCTCGATGGGATCGTTCGTGACAGTCACCTGTACCGGAGGGCCTTTGGCTCCTTGATCGACTTGTACGCGGAGAATGTTCTTGGCTTCGAACGGATAATCGTGAACCCAGGTATGACCATCGCCGTGTAAGTACAAAATCGGCTTGCCGAAGTTCTCGGCGAGTTCATTGAACTGTTGAAAGAAGACATTGTGCGAAGGGTTGGGGTGTGCATGACCGAACAGGACCACTGAACGCAGGTTTCCACCATAGTGCTCCATGTTCCTTTGGACCCAGTCAAAATCCTGTTGCAGCCGTAGCTTCCATTCTTCTGCATCGTGGACGCGTCCGCCGACGATGTTAATCCCTAGGAACAATACATTGTCGACCACGAACGAAAAGTTCTCTTCGCGCTCAAGCTGGCGAAAGACTGGCAGCGTGTGTTGCCAGTTCTGATCGAATCGCATGAAGTGCTTCACCCAGTATCCCCAAGCTGTTTCAGGGCCGGGGATCAGGCAGTCGTTCCATTCGTTGTCGCCGGGAATAATGAAGAGCGGCGTCTTGCACGCGCGAAGCATTCCGTCGACTTTCTCGTAAACGCCTGGCAAACACGGAGCAGCTCCGCCTTTGATGTCGCCAACATGAACGACAAAGGTTCCGTCCGTCGGCAATTCGGCAATCTGTATCGGAAGCAACAGATCATCACTCGCGGTGTAGGGCACATCTCCCATCGCATAGAAGAGGATTTCGCCCTCTGGATCGGCCGTTTCTTGGGCATTCCCCGATTTGCAAGCGGCTAGCATGATTGCTACACAAACGATCAGTTTGGAGATTTGATTGAAGAGGATTTGTTGCGTCATTTGATTTTAGCTTCTTGCTTGGCCTTTGGCTCAGGAGTAAGTACGAAATCATTGGGGATGGAAGCCATGTCATTCATCGGCAAACCGTCGCATCAAAAGTGAAATGGTCATAGAGAAGTTGACGGGAGTTTCGCACTCGTTGTGGATTTTCTGAGCGTATCGTCACATAAGAAGGATTGATCTGCAACTTAAGATTCGAACAGTTCACAACTGGTTCTTTTGGGTCGTTTTCAGGCATTCATTCTCAATATGCTGAAAACTTGTGGTTCCCTGATTTTTTTAGTGAACTTCCTTGACCCAATTCTAACCGAGGTTAGAATGGCACCAATGTCCTGCCGGTCAATGACTTATATTGATTAAGAAGGACGTTGCGTCTCGTAAAGCTTCCATTTAATTCTTTTGACTGGAAAAGCTGCGCGTCGTCTCACTGATGGTTCGAAATTTCTCGTGAAGTATGAGTTTTCGTATTGTTGGTGTGGGATTTTGAACCCGCTCTCCTTAGCTGTG
>DAOUPA010000783.1 GCA_030626405.1 Planctomicrobium sp. | reverse complement strand
GCCTGCGAAAGCATCGAACTCTGGTGGCGAGAACAAGGACGAGAACATTATTCCGACGCCGACGAGTTACTGGTTTTGTGCGATGGAGGCGGCAGTAACAGTTCGTCGCACGACTTGTTCAAAGAGGACTTGCAGGCGCTCTCAAATCGACTGGAACTGAACATTCGCATCGCGCACTATCCGCCTTACTGTTCCCGCTTTGTGTTTTTAAATTCTGTATAATTCCATCGAACACCGCGTGTTTCCGCACGTGAGGCGCGCTTGCAAAGGCGTTTCTTTGGAAACCATTGAAACAGCCAAGCACGACATCGAAAAAACGGAGACGACGACCAGCCTGAATGTGGTTGTGCGGATCATGGACAAAGTCTACGAAACCGGTCGCAAATACGCAGGAGACTCCAAGACGATGATGACAATCAAATTCGACAGGCACCTCCCCACATGGAACTACACTGCAATTCCCGATACGATCTAAAATCGGGAATCTTTTCGGGACAGTTCCTAAGAGAGTCTACACTTCCGGTTCCGTAGACCGATTTAATGCACTCGGCGAATTACCTCAAAGCGTAATACACAAACAGATTACGGTATTCATGCAGTTTTGCAAGGACGTGTTTACGGAGCCAAGGATATGCGGGTAATAGTCGTAATTCAAACCGTAGCTCCGTAATTTCCCGTAGGTGTTTAGATGTCTTCTAAGTCTATTTGAGTCGAGAAAATCAGGTGCAAAGATGTCATTGCTGGTTGAATAAAGTTGTGTAAAAACGAAATGCCTGCCGCGACGTTCTCATCCATGTGGCAAGGGCGCGGGGGAATGAAGTGGCCTCCTTTATGGTGGTGCATTTGAGTGAAATGCTCGCGTCTCAATGAACGGGGTGTTGACCAGACAGATCCCCAATTCTGTGAAACAGAGCGGTGTCTTCATAACTGCGAAAAACGATTGTCGGCAACGAAAGAGATCTACCTTCAAATGACGATCCGAGAATTGAAATCAAATTCTGAGACAACATCACGCTGAATGTGATTGATCATTCCACATCGGTCGGGGCCCGGACACTTAGTCCAGCCTGAACCAGTTAACGCCAATTGTGCCATCGATGACGAAGTGAGGGGCCGGGAGAATCGAAGTGATTGTCATCGCTCGCTGAACCAGTTCACGAAATTGCACCAACGCAGTCGTTTGGAAAGACTCTCTGCACGTCGCCAATTCAATCAACAATGAAGATCTCGGCGTATCACGAATCGTACTCGCAAATCTGCAAAAACAAGGTCCGGTTCTGCCGAAGACTGCTGGCTGTGCGGTTTTCAACATGGGTTGGATTTCACTGGTCTTTGACACTGCTTCGCAACTGTCGTCTGTTGCTAAATAACGGGAATAATTGCGTCACAAGACAATGAGGGGAGCGTTAGCTTTCAGCATGACGCTTCTTGTCTGACATGACGTCACTTAAGACTTGCTTGAGAACGCTGAACACGGCCCGGCCCCAACAGGCTGATTCCGGATCAGCTGGCAACTCCCTCTCCTCATTT
>DAOUPA010000336.1 GCA_030626405.1 Planctomicrobium sp. | reverse complement strand
TAGGCCGATTGATCTCCGGAAGATTGCAAATCCAAAGATGCGGTTACGAAACTTGACTGTAAAGAAGACACCGAACTGAAACTCCAATGTTGTTTGAGTAACTCAGGCTGGCAGACACCAGCTTCATTTCAGAGACGCAAACTGAGAGGAAAAGGTTCACCGAAATTATCGCTTATCCCCAAAAAACAAAACGTTGTTTAGAAAGATTTTGGATGAAGGAAGAATGACGGCGCAGCAATTTAGAGCATCCGCGATCCAAAATAGAGTACACTCTCACACTGGAATACGAACTCCTGCTGAAGATGTGTGTTGCCCATTGGCGATAGAAATGAGCCAAATACTTCAAGGCAGTGAATCAATGAACAAACCAGACTCGAAAGATCGACCACGTCGGAAACGCAGATCGCTTGTGGTCGTTGCTGTCATTCTGATGCCATTTGTCGCTTACATGGCATGGCCGGATCGACCGTTGAGCAGTGAAGAGCAACGCCTCGTTGGTCGCTGGACAATTCAATCTGAGGGTCGGGCGACAAGTCAGGAACTTGACTTACAATATACTCGCTTGGGAACAACAACGATAAAGGGGATAGGCGGAACATACGCTAGCAAATCCGATTGGAGAATACTGAATGACCAGCTGATGATAGTGCCATACCAATACCGTTCTCAAAAAACATCGATCAAGAACTTATACCAGCACTGTGTTCTGGTCATCAATTCAATCACAACGCGATCACCTTATCCTGCCGATGATCGGCAACTTTTTTCGATGCGATGGATTGACGGAAACACACTGGAACTCACAGCAGTTCCAGGCTCCTTCGTTCCCGCAGGGCACACTTTCACGATGCATCGCAAATCACAATAGATCACCTGTGGCCTTACCTCTTCCAGAGAATGCTGATGCTGGTCGCTTGCTTTGCTGTCGGGGCGCGTTCATCATTCGGTTTGTGTTTCCATTGTACTCATTTCGGTAGGTCTCTATGCGCAGTCTGATTGCTTTACTCACGTTTGTTGCCCTATTCGTTTCGACATCTTTGATACAGGCTGCGGAGAAGCCGAATATCCTTTGGTTGACGGCGGAAGATATTGGTCCGCACCTGGGTTGCTATGGGGATGACTATGCGGACACGCCGGTGCTGGATGAATTTGCGAGTCGCAGTTTGCTCTATCTGAATGCTTGGTCGACGGCTCCTGTTTGTGCGCCGGCTCGGACGACGTTGATCTCCGGGATGTATCCGCCGAGCACCGGATCGGAACATATGCGGAGCATGGCGAGCCTGCCAAAGCAGTTCAAAATGTATCCTGCCTACATGCGCGAGGCTGGCTACTTCTGCGTCAATCCTGGCAAAGAAGATTACAACCTGGAGAAGGTTGGCAAGGTCTGGGACACGATCAACAAAAAGAAAACGTTCAGCGAACTCAAAAGCCACCAGCCGTTCCTTGCGGTGATCAATCAAACGAACACGCACGAAAGCAAAATTCGAACGCGCCCACATGAACTGGTTCATGACCCGGCAGGCGTTCGAGTTCCGGCTCACCACCCTGATACTCCAGAGGTTCGACGAGACTGGGCGCAGTATTACGACAACATCACGAAAATGGATCAGTGGTTCGGGCAGCAGATGCAACAGCTCGAAAAACAAGGACTGGCGGAGAACACGATTGTCTTCTTCTATGGAGATCACGGATCAGGGATGCCGCGACACAAACGCTGGCCTTACGATTCAGGACTACGTGTGCCGCTCATTATTCATGTTCCAGAGAAATTCAAAGACCTCGCCCCCGAAGATTACATGCCTGGTGGCAAGACCGACCGCATTGTCGGATTTATCGATTACGCTCAAACGATCATCAGTCTGGCAGGGGCGAAGCCACCTGCTCACATGCAGGGGCATGCCTTCATGGGGAAGTATGAAGCCCCGCCGCAGGAATTTGGTTTCGGTTTTCGCGGTCGCATGGACGAACGCTATGACCTAGTCCGTACGACGCGGAACAAGCGGTTCATCTACATCCGCAATTACATGCCTCACAAGGTCTACGGGCAATACATTCAATATATGTTTGTGACGCCGACGACTCGCGTCTGGAAAGACATGTTCGATGCCGGAAAACTGAATGCCGCGCAAAGTCTGTTCTGGCAAACCAAACCGTACGAAGAACTCTACGATCTTCAGGCTGATCCAGACGAAGTCAATAACCTGGCCAACTCCGCGAAACACCGTCAGGTATTAGACGAACTCCGTAAGGAGCACGAGAACTGGGTCATGCGCATTCGCGATGTCGGTTTTCTTCCCGAAGATGAACTGCACAACAAGTTCGCAGACCTGACACCTTATGAAGTTGGTCATGCCGGACCGAAGGTTTACCCTCTTGAAAGGATTCAACTGGTCGCGGCAACCGCGGCATCAATGGATTTAGTGGAAATCCCCTTCCTGGTTGAAATGCTCAGTGACGA
The DNA here is from genome assembly GCA_030626405.1 of Planctomicrobium sp. GTDB lineage: Bacteria > Planctomycetota > Planctomycetia > Planctomycetales > Planctomycetaceae > Thalassoglobus. The sequence continues at coordinate 5,212 of DAOUPA010000336.1, read as the reverse complement.
GAACTCCGTTGTTCGGTATTGGGCGGCGATGGGCTTCGTCATGCGTGGGAAGACCGGAACCTCAGCGGGACAAAAGTATCTTCGCAGAGCCGCGAAAAGTGATGAATCCCCCAGCGTTCGCGTGATTGCCGCCGAAGCACTTGGTCGCTATGGCAATCAGCAAGATGTGAAGCTTGCCCTCAAGACGTTGATCGAATGTGCCAATCCGGAAAACCACGGACCGTTCATCGCAATGCTGGCCCTGAATTCCATCGACTTTATGGACCAGCGCGCCTCTTCTGCGAGAACGCAAATCGAACAACTTCCGAAAACCGGAGATTGGGTACCTTCACGAGGAAAAGCGTACGTTCCGAATCTGATTACAAAAATTCTCGCCGATCTCGATGATCATGAGAACTAAGCGACTTTGCTTTCAAGTTTTACCACGGAGACACAGAGAGTGATTTTGAATTTGGACTCTACTGTCGATACTCCAATAATGCGTTCATAATCAGCAACTGGTAGGCTGGGACTTGTCCCAGCATTTTTACTAGGGATTTGGAAGCTCATCCACAAACGGGAGTGCGAGCTATGAAGACTCCGGTACAACAACTCGCGTGCATTGCTTTGGTGTTGCTGATTTCCTGTGAGTCAATAGCGTTCGCCGAAGATACTCTACCGTCGATGGATGACGTCAAAGCTCGCATTCAAGAGGCGGCGGCGTTGATTCAGAACCTTCAGGTTTCTGAGAAAGCCGTTCGTCGACAACGTGATTTTCGTGGTGGTGAAGAAATTTACGAAATGAAGAGACAGTGCGAATGGACGGTCACCGCCGATGGGAAACGGCACTACGTCGCGACGGGCGAGGCGTTTCGCTACCTCCCCAAGGGAGGGACCACTTCACCATTCAAATCAGAACTCACGTTTGACGGCACCTATGCACGTTCAATTCGGTATCTGAGCAGTGATCTCACACGTGTTGTTTCTGGTCAAATTGCGGACCATCCGAGCCGGTACAGTATGCTTCCGACGGAATTCACAGTTCTGTGGGGAAAGGAAACGCTTCTTGAAATTCTAGCGAAGCGTCCATTTTCCGTTGTCAGGGAAGCGGACCACGAAGGTCGAACTGTTCTGGTGATTGAAGGCGAACCGGTTGAACGCGACGGTATGTTCTGGACTCGGCGAATCTACTTCGATATGGAACGAGGAGTACCAGTCAAAACGGCTTATGCAAACAGAAAATCTCTCAAAGTAGACTGGAATGAATACGCGGTCTGGACTGGGCTTGATCACCAGGAAATCATCCCTGGTGTTTGGCTACCACTGAAATATCGGAAGTATTCCTTCAATTTCAAAGACGATGGCAGTCCGAAGGAATTCGTCGATGGCTACATCGGCACCTACTCGAACTGGAAGCTCAATGTGAACCTTCCGGACGATAAGTTTACTCTCAAATATCCAGACAACATTCGCGTCAATGATCAACGTAAAGGTGGCAACGGAAATCTGCTGAGCAAAGAGGAATCACAAGAATTAAATGCTCTGGTGAAGTAACAGTCCCGTATGGATAGCTGTTTTCGGCAGCGATCAATACAGTACGCACTCAAGTTTCAACAGACAACAATGCGTTAAGTTCGATTCACCAGTGCCTACTTCTCAACTCCCCAAATCTCTTCACGATGAATACCCGTTCGAGCCGCAGAGCTTTGACATCAACGGGCATCGTTACTCATACATTGACGAAGGAACCGGAGAAACAATTCTCATGGTTCATGGCAATCCATCGTGGAGCTTTGCCTGGCGGAATTTCGTCAAGCATTTTTCGGCAAACCATCGCTGTATCGCCGTCGATCATCTCGGCATGGGGCTTTCGGACAAACCACAGGACTATGGCTACACGATTGACCAGCACATCAGCAATCTTTGTCTGCTGATCGAGTCTCTGGACTTGAAGAACATTACACTCGTCGGACACGACTGGGGTGGCTGTATCGGGATGGGTGCCGCAGGACGATTACCGGATCGATTTTCGCGTTTTGTGATGATGAATACAGCCGCGTTTCGGTCGCTGGCAATTCCCCTTCGCATCGCGGTTTGTCGAATCCCAGCACTCGGAGCATTCGGCGTTCGGGGACTCAATCTCTTTGCTGGTGCAGCGATAAGCCAAGCAGTTGTTGACAAAAAACGCATGACGCCGACCATCAAGGAAGGTTACCTCTTCCCCTACAATAACTGGGCAAACCGAATCGCCGTACATCGTTTCGTTCAGGAAATCCCACTCAAGCCGTCTCATCCGACATACAAAACTCTTGTAGAAGTCGAAGAGAATCTGGCCCAATTCAAAGATCACCCGTTTTTACTTCCCTGGGGAGAAAAAGACTGGTGCTTTACAACGAACTTCCTTGACGAATGGGAACGCCGCTTCCCAAGCGCCGAAACGCTCCGCATTCCAGAAGCCGGTCACTACGTCTTCGAAGATGCTCACGAGTTGATCATCCCCAAGATGGAAACATTTCTCGTCGCGAATTCGATATCCGCGTGAAGTGAAATTCAATTTCGCTTAATGAGAAACTTCTACTTCACAGCAGAAATCACCGTGCCTGTGGTCATGTCGTTGACCATTTCGCCGGCGTGGTAGCTGGAGCGGACGAAGGGGCCGCTGGCGACCATGGAGAAGCCGAGCTTGTGGCACTGCTGGGCGATTTCTTCAAACTCTTCTGGAGGAACATAGCGTTCGACCGGGAGTTGATCGGAACTTGGTTGCAGGTACTGACCGATGGTAATCATGTCGACACCAACGGCTCGCAGGTCGGCACAGGTGTCGATGACTTCTTCAATTGTCTCACCCAAGCCGAGCATCAGGCCACTCTTTGTTGCCATGCCTGGATCTTCTTCTTTGACTTGGGCCAGTAGATTGAGAGTTCTCTGGTATACCGCGTTGCGTCGTACGCGGTCGTAGAGTCTGGGAACGGTCTCAGTGTTGTGATTGAAGACATCCGGTTTGGCTTCGATCACGCGACTGATCGCTCGGCGATTTCCCATGTAGTCTGAGGTGAGAACTTCCACGGCGGCACCGGTCCGTTCGCGAACTTTCAGGACGCACTGGTACATCAGTTCCGCTCCACCATCCGGCAGGTCATCGCGCGTCACGCAGGTGATTACGACATGCTTGAGGCCCAATCGCGCGGCAGCTTCGGCGACGCGTTCGGGTTCGTCGGCTTCGACCGTTTCTGTCTTCCCTTTCGGGACGGAGCAGAAGCCGCAAGGGCGAGTGCAGACGTTCCCGAGAATCATGAATGTTGCTGTTTTTTGTGCCCAGCATTCGGTCCGGTTCGGACACTTCGCGCTTTCGCAAACGGTTTCGAGATTGAGGTCGTCAATCACGCCGCTGGTGAAGGCCATTTCCGAACTGGGCATCGGTCGCTTCAACCATTTCGGCAAGCGGCGACGTGGCTTGGTTGCAGCCTCAGTAGGTGCGCTACTGCAACAGCCACCGGATTCTTTGGAAGAGTCAACAATGGGGAGATCAAACATGGACGGCAACTCGTCGGGTCGTTCTTTTAAGGAGTGGGTGGCCTGTGGAGACATCGGTCATCTCGTAGCCAAACTGATTCGAAATTGTCCGAATCAGCGATTCACGCAGCTTCGGCATTTGGATCGGTTGGATTCGTTGGGCCTGAATGGATGTTGCCCGCTCCTGGATCGGGTTAGGGGTCGTCATTTTCAGAAGGTCAGGTGAAATCGAAACATTCAAAAAGAGGCCATGATTCGTCACCCAGGAACGAACGCTCGCTCCGAAGAATGCAAGTTGTCCGCCCCGTCCCCAGACCCCAGGTGAATCGGGATGGCGTTTCGCTGGCACTTTGAGTTCTCGACACGATTCACAAACGGCGGTTTCGAAACGCCTTCGAAAATCGGCCAGACCAACGTTCAACCGATCAAGCGGCAGCATCAAATACAATGCCAGCTGCCCTGGTCCGTGAGGATAGGCTCCACCACCTCGTGAGACCCAATGCAAAGGCATTTCGGCGCGTTTGCGCTGATCTTCATCAATTAAAATGTCGGAACTTTTCCCTTCTCTTCCAACCGAAATCAGGGGAGGATGCTCGCACAGCAGGAGAATTCCCGAAGGACCACTCTGGCCACTGATTTCATAAGTCAGGTATTCCTGCAATCCGAGAAGGGAAGCGTAGTCGACCAAGCCCAAGAGATGCACCTCAAGCGTCCCCGCGTGTGGCGGGAGAGCGACCGTTTTTGAAGCTGGACTGGACATTATGCGACTCAGGTTTCATGTTACTCCCGTGCCGTTGATTTTAGGCGAATCTGGAGCGTTTCAACTCTGTGATCATTCTATCAGAGCTGCTAAGCGTGAACAATCAGAATAGCCTGATGCGTAAGCGAACCAGTGATGAATTTCAAATCAAATTGTTTCGCCACACATTTCAAGTGTGCGGTGTACCTTTGTAACACATTCTACCGTAAGCAAAAGAAGTGATTCAAACTGTTCGAGATTTCCTGAAGCAGCACAAGGTTTGCGGTGATCATGTGGTCGTTGCCGTTTCCGGAGGGGCGGATAGTGTATCGCTTTTGTTGACAATGAATGACCTTGCGAAAGAATTCGATCTTAAACTGCACATCGGGCATTTTGATCATCAGTTGCGGGAGGCATCCTCGCGCGATGCGGAATGGGTGAAAGAGTTGTGTCACCGACTCCAAATTGGCTGTACTGTGGGGACGTCGGATGATGTCTCAAGACTTCTTGCAACCGGGGGGATTGAAGAGACCGCTCGAAAGCAGAGATACGAGTTTTTGCAACAACTGGCAAAAGAGCAAAAAGCCCGCTGGCTGGCAGTCGCGCATACGGCAGATGACCAATCGGAAACAGTGCTGCATCACATTGCTCGCGGTACAGGACTCAAAGGCTTGCAGGGAATCCCGGCAGTTCGGAAACTTTCGATCACAACGTCAATCATTCGCCCATATCTTCAGGTTCGCAGAGAGGACATTCTCGAAGACCTCCGTACTCGCAAGGAAACATTTCTTCAGGACGAAACAAACTCCGACCCTGGATTTACTCGGAACCGTATTCGTCACGAAGTTCTTCCGAACTTGCGAGAGACACTGAATCCACAGATCGATGTTGCGCTGCGCCGGCTCGCTCAGCAAGCGGCAGAGACGCAGAGCGTGATTGAGGAAATTGCAAAGAAGTTACTAGCGGAGAGCGTGTGCAGGC
>DAOUPA010000361.1 GCA_030626405.1 Planctomicrobium sp. | reverse complement strand
TGCCAAGTACGCCATACGTTTTCTCGGAATCTGGGCTGATTTCGCTCCGATCGTGAGGTGCCTTAGAAAGTTGTCAAACTGAGAGGCGTTTTCCCAACGTTTTTTGACAGTCGCAACGTGCTCTCACTTCAGGAGATGAGCCGGAAACTCGCTTTTGATTGGATCACGCTGTAACCTTGACCGTATGTCCGACGTCACACACATTTTGGGCCAGATCGAACAGGGGGATCCGCTCGCTGCGGAGATGCTACTTCCTCTCGTGTACGAGGAGCTTCGAAAGTTGGCTACATCTCGCATGGTCAGTGAACGTCCTGATCACACGTTGCAGGCAACCGCTCTGGTTCATGAAGCGTACGTGCGTCTGGTGGATATGGAGAAAGTCCAACATTGGGATTCGCGTGGACACTTTTTTTTGCAGCAGCAGCAGAAGCGATGCGGCGTCTTCTCGTTGACAATGCCCACCAGAAAAAGTCGATCAAACGCGGTGGAGATCGCAAGCGAGTCGAGCTGAGCGATGCCCATCCCGACACTCGGCAGCGGGATGACGATCTCATCGCGCTAGATGAGGCGCTCGACAAACTCGCCGAAAAAGAACCGCAAACAGCCAAACTCGTCAAACTACGCTATTTCGCAGGCTTTACGAACCAAGAAGCTGCTGAACTTCTGGGGGTTTCTCCACGTACTGGAAATTCTCTCTGGGCTTATGCCAAGGTCTGGCTGCATGAAAACATCACTGATGAGACACACTCGGAGAAGTGATTTTGGAATTATTCCAAAAAATCCGGGATTTTGCTGCGCAAATTGCGCCTCAATCCAGCATTGATTCATAGTGATTCACAATCCACCTGCAGAGAGACGTGATGAGAGAGCAGGAAATCTACATTGAGGCAATGAGTCGGCCGAACTCTGCTGACCGCCGTCAGTATCTTGATAACGCTTGCGATAATGCTGCGCTACGAGAACGGGTGGAGAAACTCATCCGACATTCTGATCAAGTTGGATCGTTCCTCGAAGAACCCGCCGTCTCGATGTCCACCAATATCATGCCTAACGAACAACAACTGATTGGCACGATGATCGGCCCCTACAAACTCCGTGAACAAATCGGCGAAGGCGGGATGGGAGTCGTTTATGTCGCTGAACAAATGAAACCGGTGAAACGTAAGGTTGCTCTGAAAATTATCAAACCGGGTATGGATACCAAGGATGTCATCGCCCGTTTCGAAGCCGAGCGGCAGGCATTGGCGATGATGGATCATCCCAACATTGCCAAAGTGCTTGGTGCTGGCGCCACTGAATCTGGTCGGCCTTACTTTGTCATGGAACTGGTCAACGGCATCCCCATCACGGAATACTGTGAGAAGGCCAAGCTCACGAACAAACAACGACTTGGTTTGTTCATCAAAGTTTGCAAAGCCATCCAGCATGCCCACCAGAAAGGGATCATTCACCGCGACATCAAACCGTCCAATGTGCTGATCACCATGATGGAAGATGGGCCGGAGCCGAAGGTGATTGACTTCGGGATCGCCAAGGCCATCAACCAGCAATTGACCCAGCAGTCCTTCTATACTGCACATGCCCAGATGATCGGCACACCGTTGTACATGAGCCCAGAGCAGGCAGAGAGGGCCGGCTTCGACGTCGACACCCGCTCGGACGTGTATTCGCTGGGTGTCTTGTTGTACGAATTACTCACAGGCAGCACACCTTTTGATAAAGAGATGATAAAACAGGTCGGATTCGATGAAATGCGGCGAATGATCCGCGAAGTCGAACCCCAGCGACCAAGTGCCCGAATAAGTACTCTCAATACGAAACAGTTGACGACTCTCAGACATCAACGCGATATCGATTCACGAAAAAGTTTTCATGCCCTCTCCAGTGAACTCGACTGGATCGTGATGAAGGCGCTGGAAAAGGACCGCACACGTCGGTACGAGTCGGCCAACGGGTTGGCACGAGACGTCGAACGACACCTCAACAATGAACCGGTCGAAGCCTGTCCTCCATCGACGGTTTATCGTTTCAAGAAACTGGTTCGTCGCAACCGCGTATTGTTGACGACGACGACTCTGGTCGCTGTCGCGTTGCTGGTGGGGACTGGGGTCAGCCTCTGGCAGGCGAAAGAGGCTAACGATGCACGAGAACTGGCCGACCGGCGATTTGCAGAAGCTTCGAGAGTACGAAAACGTTTGGAGCAGAAAACATCGGAGTTGGAACAGAAGTCGAGCGAAGCGCAGATCTCCGCAGATGAGGCACGCCAAAACGCCATTTATTCAGGTCAATTGCTTTATGCCGCGGATATGAAATTAGCATTCCAGGCGTGGAAGAATGGAGATATTCGTAGTTCCACGGAATTGCTCGATCAATATCAGTTGCGGCCGGCCAAAACAGATCCGCGTGGATTCGAATGGTGGTACCTGCGTGGAATGGAAACTGCCGCGCATCAGTCTCTGGCTGAGGGTGACCTCGAATTCAGCGTGGTCAGATATTCGCGGGATGGCAACTACATTGGTGCTGGCGGTACGAACGGGACTCTTCACATCTGGGATGCCAAAACGAATCGCCAGGTCATGGAACTCCACGGGCATACCGGAATGATCCGTGGTATCGATTTTTCACGCAATCGCAAACTGCTGGCATCCATTGGAGACGATCGACATATTCGTCTTTGGGACCTGAACACAGGTCAGAATGTGGCCAGCTTTGAAGCTTGCGAAGGGTATGGCTATCGAGTGTTCTTTGGCCTAGATGACACAATTCTGGTTTCTTCAAGTGAGGACAGTACAGTCAAGGTCTGGGATGTCGCATCGCGTCAAGTGGTCTCAGAGTTTCAGGGCTTTTCAAGTCGTAGACACGATGCAGTAAAGAGCCGGATTGATTGTTCACCAGACGGTCGTTTCTGCGCTATAGCAGACAAAGAAAAAACCAGACGTAACTTCGTGCGAGTCTATGATTTAGTGACTTGAGATGTTGTTTCCACGTTGGCAGGCCCCGACCTTGAGGGGATTGGATGTGCTGTTTGTTTGCGTTTCTCACCCGATGGAAAAATGGTAGCAGGTGGTGTTTTTAGCAACGCTGTCTGTTTGTGGGAGACTTCAACCGGAAAACTACTGGAACGATTTTCCGGGCACGAAGATGATATCGAAGATATTTCATTTCATCCGAACGGAACGCTGCTGGCTTCGGTCGATCGAACAGGCGTTATTCGCACATGGTCACCAGCGTCCATGAAACAGACCGAAAGTCGTGGTTCTGGCAAATCTCCCGAATGGCCGGCTGCGTTCCGAGGTCAGCCCAGTCGAGCATGGTCACTTGATTTTTCGCCAAATGGAAAGCAATTGCTTTCTGCAAATGTTGGCAGCCATGGTTCCATTCGTACCTGGCATCCACGTCAGCCGAAGAAACGATTCCTTCATTTGCCAGCCGAATTAATGAGTATTCACTTTACGACGGCTACGAATTGTTTTTTTGTATCGCACGGATTTCGAGAAAATGGAGACCCTGATCCACACCTGATTCGAATCTGGGATCAAGGAAAAGAACCGATGCTCCGGGAGTTTCCTCGTCCCTACGATCACCGGCATTGGTTTAAGAGCCGTGTCCACGCACAGACCACTATCGTGAGCGAAGACTCCATCATTTCAGGACATCTCGATGGCTCGGTTCTGACAAGGAACATCGCGACGGGGGAATTGCTTCAATCATTCCAGGCCCACGATGCAACAGTGTCCTCTTTGACGCTGTCGAACGATGGCGGTCTGATTGTCTCAGTGTCGACTGAAGAAGGGACTGTCAAGCTTTGGGATGCCGTGACAGGGGGGCAATTATCGTCGTTACAATTCACGTCACCTCATCTGACAACGGCAATTTCACCAGATAACCGGATTCTGGCTGTGGGGACGGGAAATCAAATTGCGTTTATTGACACGAACTCAGGAAATGAAACAGATCGCCTGAGCGGACATTTGAATACGGTACGCTGCCTCAAATTCAGTCCGGATGGCCACCATCTGCTGAGCGGGAGCGATGACCGATCCCTGAGAATCTGGGATGTTCAATCGAAGGCATTGAGGTACGCCACATTTGCACACCATGCCAGAGTCACGTCCCTGGCGTTCTCTCCGAATGGCCGCACGATTGTCAGCGGTGACACGAATGGAATGATCGCCTTTACGCAGACCATGACCGGCCGCGTGCTCTTCACTGTTGACCTGCTTAAACACTGGCCTGAGACCGATACGCCGAGTGAATTACATCATGTCGACGGTCTGAGTTTTTCCGGCGATGGCACTTTGCTGGCCGCAGTTGTCAGGAATCGCGGCATCGTTTTTCTAGAAGGGCCCTCAAATGATACCAGTGCAGCCCGCGACAACATGAAAAAGACTCAAACAGAAGACAAAAAGAAACTTAAAACAAAAACTGGCCGGTGAGGTCCCCATCGCTAAATAAGTTCCTCACCAGCCGCGAGGCCACCTTGAGCGATCGGTTTGCGCGCCCATGCAGCTTCTTGATTGTAACACGCAGACCGTAATCTCAATCAAGGCAGAAATCATGAAACGCTTACACAAATTTACTGGCCAGTTCGTCGCAGCCAGCCTGTTGGCTGCCCTGCTGATCGCCGTCATCAGCATCTCATCACCATCCCCTTCATTCGCTGAAAAAGGCGGTAAAGGGGGTGGCAACGGTGGTGGTGGAAGTAGTGATCCACCACCGGTCATGTACTCGACTCACACAATACCGTCTACAGGAAACAGTTATGTCAGAGGGATGAATAATTGGGGAATGGTCCTGGGGGATGACGACAACGGGGCCTTCCTGTACGACTCTACCAATGACGCTTTCCATAGCCTGGATTTCATCGCATCTCTCGGAGCACAGCTTGACGCACTCACCGGTGAGCCAGGATGGTGGTTCAAGAACTCGGCGTGGACCATCAATGATTTGGGAGAGATTGTGGGCTCAGTCGCGAACCCCGACGACAGCGGATATCGCCCCTACGTCCTTGAAACATTCTTAAGTAATAACCCTTTGGATTGGTCGCTTGAGTTACTCCCGGACTTTGGCAGCGTTCAAGCAACCGCATTAGACATCAATTCCCACGGAGACGTGTTGATTAGATATGAAAGACCAGACGGCACAAGAGAGATGTGTCTTTACAACCCATGGGAAGACACGGCCGAGAATCCACAGGATCCAGTCCATCTTAATCTGATCAGCACTAGCCACGCAGAACTCAACAACAACGGTCAAGTAGCCGGCATATACGTACAGGGTACGGCGTTCCTGTACGATGCAACGTCAGATTCTATGGAACTGATCGACATCAACAGCACGTCGAGAGATCCGAGAGGATCGATTTACGGACTCAATGATTCTGGACAATTTGTTGGCGCCGCTCAGGTTAACTCTGGAAAGAAATGGACCGAGAATTCCATATACCTCTATACGAACGGGGTAGAGACGATCGTAGAAGGACACCATTTCATTCTCAGCAGTCCCGGTAGAGCACTGAATTCCGACAGTGATGTGTTTTACATAAAATATTTGGACAGGGAGGTTAATGAAAGTTATCTGGTGCGTGACGGGCAGACTTGGAAATTGAATGATCTTGTCTCCGATGGCAATTTAGCGAGCAACGTTTTAACGATGAGTGAGAGAGACAACACCGGATTCCCACAATTTGTTTCGATTTCCGATAGGAGAGCCATTATTCTCACCCCGTTCATTCCCTGATCCAGCACAGTCTGGAGAAAATTGTTGAAGACAACGTAGGCGACCTGTTGATGGAAAGAGGCCCATTGATTTTCCATCAACAGATCGCGTGCGGGCTGAGCCTCCCTCCGTTTCCGTTGAACAGATTCGTTGATTTCATCAGGTCTGCTGAACGGAGATTGGGGGGAGGTCGTTTTTTTATTTCGCAGCGTGCTCAGAGAATGTGAACGGTCTCAATAACTCTGTGGCTTCACGATGAAGCGAGTCCAATGAACATCACAGCAATGATGAGGCTGAACCTCTGCAGCTCCATAGCATTGATCGTCCGAGAAACTCCATACGTTAATTGGCTCAGCCAAGAACCGACCGATTTTCAAGACGGTTACATCGCATCGGACAGGTCTTCTGTTGTGATGTATTTGCGCGCCCTGTTCACCCGAAGCACGATGCTTTATAAGAGCGACCGCCACAGATTGATCGCGTTCGACGCCCGGACAAATGCACTTATTTATGCGAACGCGATCTCCAAAGTGTTCATTTATTAGCAAAAGATATTATGGTCGAAACAAACGAGCTAACACCCAACACTTTCTTTGTTGAAGTGTCTGGATCTGGTCTTCCTGAAGTTGATGGCCTCTTCGTTCCTTCAACGGCACCGCCCGCCAAATCTGAATCGGGAACCCCATCAAGCCTCGGCTACTGGAACGGCAAGATGGCGTGGGATCGCGCGGATGGAAAATCCGCCAGAAGCCCTGCTCTCTCCTACTCCAACAGCTACACGTCCTGGAGAATCTGCCGTCTCGATGGTCATCTCGCATACGACATCACCTGCGAAGATGAGATGCCACCAACCGACAGAGAATGGCACGTCTACAAAAAAGGAGTCGCACCTGCTCCTCATGTCGCAATCCACTACTACGACCCGAGACAGCCCTGTCCCGAGCCCAACGTCGTCTTTGTACTCGGAGGCCCCGGTGCTGGAAAAGGAACGATGTGTGAGCTTGCCGAGTCTCAACTCGGCTGGACTCACTTATCCACGGGTGATCTATGCCGCGTCGAGCGTCAGGCTGGAGGTCCGAACGCCGCCACAATCGAAGAGTTCATGACTGCCGGAAAGTTGGTACCCAATGAAATCATTGTGACCCTGCTGAGGAACAAGATGGAGACGGTTATCAGAACGACAGGAAGGAACAACTTCTTGCTTGATGGATTCCCCCGCTCTCTGTCCAATTTGGAAGCGTGGAACGAGATCTTCGGCAAGGAAGCTGAACTCCCTAAAATTTTGTACTTCGAGTGCCCGTACGCTATTCTCGAGAAGCGTATCTT
>DAOUPA010000023.1 GCA_030626405.1 Planctomicrobium sp. | reverse complement strand
GTACCTTGAAAGTCGCAAGTCCATCGTCAGTTCCTCGAAACTGGAAGCGATTCGTAAGGCTCAGCAGAAGCTGGTTGCGAATTCTCGCCAGAAGCTTGTTGAATTGGGACTGAGTGAGGATCAAATCCTGGAACTGGAGACCAGTGAGAAAGCTCAATCGCGGCTGACGATCTTTGCTCCGATGGGTGGAACCGTTATTGAGAAGATCGCTGAAGAAGGAATGTATGTCAAAGCTGGGGAACCGATCTACCGAATTGCCGATCTGTCGATGGTCTGGCTGAAGCTTGAACTTTACCCGGAAGACGCCGCCCGCGTCCGATACGGTCAACGTGTCGAGGCTTCTGTCACTTCTCTTCCAGGGAAAGTGTTTCATGGGCGTGTTGCGTTTATTGATCCCACGGTGAACATGAAGAAACGGACTGTTGGAGTTCGTGTCGAATTTTTGAACGATCAGCGAGAACTTCGGCCTGGTGACTACGCTGACGCGAAAATCTATCTAGCTATTGGCGAAACCGGGGAAGTTTACGATGCCGATCTTGCTGGCAAATGGATCAGTCCGATGCACCCGCAAATCATCCGCGATGTTGCAGGCGAGTGTCCGATTTGCGGAATGGATCTCGTCCCGACAACCCGCTATGGATATTCGAGCACTCCTGTAGCACAGCCATCGTCATTATACGTCCCACGGTTTGCACTACTGATGGCTGGGAAAAACAGCGTTGTTTACGTTGAAAAAGAACCGGGACGGTTTGAGATTCGGGCAGTGACGTTGGGGCCGATCCTGAGCGATAAAGTCATCATTTTGAAAGGATTAAAGGCTGGTGAAAAAGTCGCCACCGCAGGCAATTTCCTCATTGATTCGCAAATGCAATTGGCTGGCAAACCGAGTCTCATAGATCCAACGCGTGCTATCGCAGCGCAGCGTGTAAGAAACGTGCCGCTTGAATTTGGAGAGACGGCTGTGAAGCAAATCGAAGGAGAAACCGGCAAGCAATTGGAATCTCTCTTCGATGCGTACTTCCGAATTCAGCAAGTTTTTGCTGACGACAAAAAGCCGAGCGAAGCCGATGCGGTGGAGCTAAACAAGTTGGCAAAGAAACTTCAGACAGAAGACTCTCTCTCACAAGAAGTCAAAACACATCTTTCTGTGATTGCCGAGAAGAGTGAACACCTTCATCATCTTGATATTGAAAAAGGACGACTGGAATCGTTTCGCCCGATCAGCCATGCCATCGTGACATTGGCATCGCTCGTTCGTGGACGTGACGCGAAGCAGACACATCACCACATGTTCTGTCCGATGGTGGAAGGGGGTGCAGGCGACTGGCTGCAAGCAAGCAGCAAACTCATCAACCCGTACAAAGGGAGTGCAATGTTGCACTGTGGTAACGAAGTTCACGAGTTCAAAATTGATCAACAAGAACATTGATTATTGCAAGTCATCGTTTTGTGCGTACCGGTGTTAAGCGATAAATCACCGCGTTGATCTGGTTTACTGATATTCACGAGAACTATTGATGATGAAATCCATAATTCAGTTTTGCACCCGTGAGCGGGTTGTTGTTCTGCTGCTTTCCGCAGTCGTCATCGCCTATGGTTTGTATTGCACAAAGCACGTCCCGATCGATGCGATTCCAAACGTTGGTGAGAATCAGGTCATTGTCTTCACGCAGTGGCCGGGGCGTTCTCCGAAGGATGTTGAGGATCAAATCACCTATCCGTTGTCAGTCTCTATGCTTGCGGTTCCTAAAGCGGAAAGTGTGCGTGGCAAGAGTTTGTTCGGATACAGCTTTGTGCAAGTGACATTTTCGGACGACACCGATTTCTATTGGGCCAGATCGCGCGTCGCCGAGCAGTTGGGAACAGCGGCAGCGAATTTGCCAGACGGCGTTGTCCCGACTCTTGGTCCCGATGCGACGGGACTTGGGCAGATTTATTACTACACTCTCAAGCCTCCGCCAGGGATGAATCTTGCTGAGCTGAGAAGCTTGCAAGACTTTGTTGTGAAGTACGAACTGCAAGCTGTCCCCGGCGTGAGCGAAGTCGCCAGTGTCGGTGGTTATGTCCGCCAATATCAGATTGATGTCGACCCTGATAAATTACGTTTTCACGATATCCCTCTCGACCGCCTGATCAAAGCTGTTAAAGATTCGAACATGGATGTCGGCGCGAAGACGGTCGAGTCAGGCGGGATGGAATTCATCATTCGCGGTCGCGGATTTATAGGTAGCGACGAAGGAACGCAGCAAGCCGTCACCGATATCGAAGAAACCGTTGTGATGACTCGCGACGGTGTGCCGGTTCGGATTCGTGATCTTGGCGTTGTGCAACTTGGACCGGACTTTCGTCGGGGAGCCATTGACCTGAACGGCTCGGAAGCAGTTGGCGGCGTGGTTGTCATGCGGTTTGGGGAAAATCCTCGTGAAGTCATTGACCGAATAAATGAGAAAATTCTCAAACTTGAACCGAGTCTGAAAGGAGTCACGATTGAAGCGATTTACGACCGGAGCGGGTTGATTGACGAAACAATCGGGACACTGACGAAGGCACTCTCCGAAGAAATTATCATCACAGGCATCGTGATTCTGCTCTTCTTGCTGCACTTGCGAGCCAGTCTGGTTGTCGCACTGACGCTCCCGATGGCTGTGCTGATGGCATTCATCGGCATGAAGCAGTTCGGTGTGGATGCCAACATTATGTCATTGGCAGGCATCGCGATTGCCATTGGAACAATGGTCGACATGGGGATTATTGTCTCGGAAACGATCTATGATCATCTGGCAGATTGGGAAACCGCAGGCCGACCCGGCGGCAACGAACGCCGGGTTCAGATTATTAACGAGGCGACCTTCGAGGTTGCTCCGGCAGTGATGACCGCCGTGACGACAACCGTCGTGAGTTTTCTGCCAGTCTTTTTATTGACCGGGCGCGACTACAAACTGTTCGCGCCGCTGGCCTGGACGAAAACGTTCTCCCTAATATCTGCATTGATCGTCTCCGTGACTCTCGTTCCGCTGCTGAGCCGTTTATTACTTTCATCCTCTCGAATGAAACTACCCACAAGACTCATTGGGGCAACACTGATTAGCATTCAACTCGCGGTCTCCTGCTTCTTTTTGTGGGGAGATCAAGCGATTCCTCATCTTCCATTTGGAAAGAACATTCTCACACTGCTCACCACAATCGTTGGTGCGTGCGTTGGGTTTTGGTTGCTTAGTGAACGCTTACGACCGGTCAATAAAAATCCAGTGAGCCGTTTCATCTATTTTGTATATGCACCGACGTTGAGGCTATTCCTGCGGCATAAGCTGGCGTTTTTCTGTCTCCCGACCGCCGTTGTGATCGTCGGTGCCGGAGCATGGGTGGGTTTACCGAAAATTCTTCGCCCCGCCGAACAATTCACCAAGATGCTTGGCACTGATCTGAACAAAGTTCCCGGTTACGTTTCTATGAAACATACATTCACTGGCCTGGAATCGGATGGGTGGATTGCTCTCGACGAAGGAAGTTGGTTCTACATGCCAACGTTGTTCCCGGCAGCCAGTTTTTCACAAGCGATGGAAATTTTGCAGACGCAAGATGCGTTGATCAAAGAAATCCCAGAAGTCGAGAACGTGCTTGGAAAGATTGGGCGCGTCGAGTCCGCGCTTGATCCTGCACCAGCGGCGATGATTGAAACCTACGTCATGCTCAAGCCTGAAAAGGAATGGCGTGATGGCATTTCAGCGGACGACATCTGGGACCAAATCAATGCCGTGGCGACATTGCCGGGTGTGACTCCGGCTTCACGATTACAGCCGATAGAAGGCCGCGTGATCATGCTGCAAAGCGGTATTAAAGCTTCAATGGCGATACGCATCTACGGCGATGATCTTGAAACTCTGGCGGAGGCATCTTTGGCAGTTGCCGAGCAACTCAAGGCCATTCCCTATGTTAAGCCTGGAACTGTCAACCCGGATATCGTACTTGGCAAACCGTATGTCGAGTTTGATGTCGACCGACAAACGGCCGCGCGCTTCGGCATGTCGACAATGATGGTCAATGAAATTATCGAAACGGCCCTCGGTGGGATGAATCTCACTCGAACTGTCGAAGGGAGAGAGCGTTATCCGATTCGCGTCCGTTATCAACGCAACTTGCGTGAACGTATTGACGAGTTGGCGCGGTTGCCGGTCGTGACTCACTCTGGCGAAGTGGTTCCGCTGGAAATGTTGACCAAGATGACAACGACATGGGGGCCAGGATCGATCCAAAGTGAAGATGCACGTCTCGTGGCGCACGTCTCGTTTTCACCATCCGGAACCGTCGGAGATCTCGAAACAGTGAAATTTGTGGAGCAGGCATTGCACGAGGCGCAAACATCCAAGGAACTTGATCTTCCACCTGGTTATGTTCTCAAGGCCGTTGGTTCATTTGAAAATCAAATCGAAGCGAACAAGCGATTGCTTTGGGTTGTCCCGCTTGTGATCCTGACGAATTTGTTCATTATCTATCTACAATTTCGACACCTTCCGATCACTTTGGCTGTCTTTTCAGGAATCCCGGTCGCCTTTGCGGGTGGGATGATTCTGGTTGCCGTGAACGGAATTGCAGTCAACACTGCTGTGTGGGTTGGCTTCATCGCCTTGTTTGGAATCGCCGTGGACGATGGTGTCGTGATTGCGACCTATCTGGATCAAGTTTTTACCAGGAAAAAACTTGCCACGATTGAAGATATTCGAGACGCGACCGTGGAAGCGGGATTGAAACGGATTCGCCCCTGCCTGATGACAACATTTACGACCGTCCTTGCGCTGGTACCTGTTCTCATTTCAACCGGTCGCGGAGCCGATGTTGCGAAGGTGATGGCATGGCCCGTTTTCGGTGGAATGGTTGTGGCACTGCTGACATTGTTCGTCGTGCCGGTTGTCTTCTGCGGTTTCAAAGAATTAAAAATGAATTTGGGACTCCCCGATCACCATTGGGCTGGAATCGATGATTCCGAGTCAAGCACTCTGGAGACATCTTCCACCTGACGCGTAACCTATGGTTCAAGCACAGTTGAGGGATGAAGGTCTTCTTGTAGGTGAGGTTTTTGGCACAGGGTGTCGAGGAATTCGAGGAGTTCGTCTTGGTCGATCGGCTTTGTCACAAAGCCGTCCATACCAGCTGTTTGAGCTTTGTCGCGAAATTCCTCTAATACATGTGCGGTCATCGCATAGATTGGAGTCCGCTTGCGATGAGTTTCTGCTTCGGCTTCTCTGATCAATCGCGTGGCGGTCACTCCATCCATTTCAGGCATTTCGATGTCCATGAATACGGCATCGTACTCATTCTTTGCCACCAAGTCACAAGCTTCCTGACCATTGGATGCCGTTGCGACTTTATGACCATGCGCGCGAATCATCTCACCAGCCACCATGAGGTTGATTTCGCTGTCATCAACCACAAGCAGGTTGAGAGTTCGGTTTGCTTTCGGCACTTGCTGAACTGCTACCGCGATAGGGAAGTGGCGAATCGTTTCATGGTGACACTCAACGGAACTGACGACTTGCTGGAATTCATCAATCGTAAATGGTTTTGTGAGGTGCGAGCAAACATTGACGCAGAGTTGCAACGATGGATCGCTCTCCATGCCTGCGGGAATCAACGTCACCAGCGGCAGTAAATCTGCTGCCGTGCCGAGAAGATGATCTTCGTAGAGTCCAAATTCTTCAATATCTACGATGAACGAGTCATACTCGCATTTGCTTGGATCTGGTATTCGTTTCTGCAGGTCTTCTCTGCTCTCAAGAATCGTGATTCGATGTCCGAGAGACTCGGCGACTTCAGTGATGTACTCTCGGAATTCTGAATCCTGCGAGAACAATAAGTGCGAGAGAGGTTGCGACACTTCTTCTTCTTCTTCTAATTGAGTTGATGAGGCAAGGTCGAGCGAAAATCGAAAACAACTTCCGTTTCCGAGTTCACTTTCGACATTCATCTTCCCACCCATCAACGTGACGAGCTGTCGAGAAATGGCAAGACCGAGACCTGTCCCTCCGAATCTTCGAGTGACCGAAACATCTCCTTGATCGAAAGCTTCAAAAATCTGGTCAATCGCTTCGGGATGAATCCCGACTCCAGTGTCGTGAACTGAAAACTGAATCGCATTTGTGGTCGCGATACCCTGTGGTCGTTCAATTCGAACAGTGACATGTCCCGTTTCTGTAAATTTGATTGCGTTTCCAATCAGATTCAGCAGCACTTGACGGATGCGATTGGGGTCTCCAGCAACGAAGCGGGGAATCTTTGGTGAAATGAGACATCGGAACTGAAGTTGTTTTTCACATGCTTTGCCTGTGAGAAGTCGACACGCATCGACGACCGACTCATGCAAGTCGAATTCCACGACTTCGACGTCGAGCTTACCTGCTTCAATTTTCGAAAAATCAAGGACGTCATTCAAAATGGTCAGTAATGTTTTCGCCGATTGTGAAACAGTTTTAATATAACTCCTCTGACGATCATCGAGATGTGTTGAAAGCGCCAGTTGAGACATTCCGATAATGCCATTCATCGGCGTTCGAATTTCATGACTCATCATCGCCAGGAATCGTCCTTTGGCTTCACTCGCCTGCCTGGCGGCTCGAATGGAGTCCACGAGTCTCGACTGTGTTCGCCTGAGAGCCATGGCGACTGTCTCAAGTTCCCGATTGGATCTGGAAAGTTGAGTGGCGCGGTCTTCTAATGCTTCCGTTCTTTCAGCAACTCTCGCTTCGAGTGTTTCATTCAACTGCTGTAATTCGGCAAATCCTTCTGCATTCTCGAGTGCAGCTCCAACGAGTGTCGCCAGGAATTCGGCAATCTGGCGATCAGTAATATTGAATGTTCTGTTTTCGTCATCATGGTCAATCTGAATATGGGCAATTTCTTCACCACGAATTGTGACGTTGGTGACCAAACCTTCCGTCTGACGCTGATCGGTCTGAGAGTCCTCTGGAAGATTCCAAAAATCCGAGTTGCGGAAATCTTTACCGGAGTGAAGATGAGCGTCTCGTTTCCAGAGAATTTTTGCATTTGAGACTCGCAATAATCGTCGCGCGGCCTCTTCGCCTTCACGGGAAATGTCGTCAACTTGATGTGCCGACATGATCTTTCGTCCGGCGAGCATCAGAGTATCAAACCGATCTGCGAGTGAGAGAGTTTCTCGGCTCTCTTCAGAATGGGCGAGAAAATTCATCGCTTCGATTTTTATTTGAGCTTCACGAAACGATTTAACATCGTCTGCCGAAAAATGCCAACCTCGTTCAGTGCCAATTTGTTTCGCGATCGTTTGCGTTAGAGCCAATTCATACGTTGCGGCGTGTTTGATGGCGACATCTCGACTTTTCTTGAGATACTTTCTCGCACGCGAATCGTATCCTTCCATTGCGTTGATGATCGCAATCTCTCGATAAAGTTGGGGAAGATCATTCTTGAACTGGACAGCTTTTCGTCGCGCAACTCTCGCAATTTTTCGCGCGTTTCTGATGGCGATTTTTCGGTCACTCTGTGAGATTGATCGATCTTGCTGACCGACTGTTCTCCATGCAGTGACAAGCCATGTATATATGGGTGTTGTATAGGGGTTTCGTATGCCGGCTGCTTCCACATGAGTTTTTGCTTTCATAAGCAGTTCAATCGCGGCAAATGGATCATCTTGCTCGATGAATTGAATTGCTTGTGCCAAAAGAACCTGTGCGGTCCCTTGTGTGTCTTCTCGCTGTCTTGCTAACTCGACATTCAGGATTTCAGCAGGGATCTCACCTTTTGCTGCCCTCGCCCAGACATCAAGGATGATCCCGGAAGCTTGTTCGTCACCGAGAGTAATCCCCGATTCATAATTTCGCCGACATTCTTCAAGAGCGCTTTCAAAATCTCCGAGCCGATACAGAGCTGCGGCAACTTGATATCGAGCGATATGAACTTGCCAGTAGTCACCTGTTCGTTCGAGAATATGAATCGCTCTGCGACAAAGGTCGATGCACTTTTCGTATTCGCAATTGGCGTAATGAACAATTCCGTGAAAGTGCAACGATTGCCCCTGTCCCCAATCGTCATCGAGTTGTCGGCGGATTTCAAAAGAACGTTTGACGTACTTATATGCCCGTGGGAAATAAGGAATGAGGATCATTGCCGGAGCATGGTCGGAATACGCTTGGGCAAGCTCAAGAGTCGGTGGGTAGCGTTCCCCTTCGTTCATTCCGCGAAGATGAGCCCACAAGACCATGGGCTGACTTTTGCAGTACCAACTGGCATGTGAAAGACCACTGAATAATCGCAGTTCAAGTTGTTTTTCTTTGCTTGACTTCCTGGAGATCCGTTGCACAAAAACTTTTGGTAAAGCGGAATGGAGCAATTGAAAAAAAAGTTCTTTCCCGAGTTTTAGTGTCAGTTGAAGTCGCGTTGCAGGGATTTTGAAGTTGAGAGAAAGCAGCGCCTCTTGAAATTTTAGAAATGCGGTTTCCATGTCTCCACGCTTCACGCAGAGTTCTCCGTTCTTCCCAAGAAGTTCAGAGCGTGCCACTTCGCTGGTTGCGAAACTATTTGCCTGATGAAAGACTTCTTCAGCTTCCTGGTAACGCCCTTGGAGCATGAGGACATCGCCGAGTCCTTCGATGATTTTAAAATGAGTCTCCGACTCTAAAAGTTCTGTCGATTTCAAAGCGATTCGAAGTTGCTGTTCGGCGAGATTCAGCGCGTGTTGTTCTCTAGCAGATTCAGCAGCCCTCAAAGCAAAGTTGACGGCGATTTCATTTTCGTGGGCTGCGTCATAATGATAGGCGATTTCAGCAGTTCGCTTCGGAAATTTTTTCTCAAGGAATATTGCGACCTGCTTGTGGAGTTTGTTTCTGCGTTGCGAGTCCATTCTTGCCAGTAATTCTTCGCGAATTTTGTCATGCAGGAATCGATATTCTTCAGTTTTCTGAAGACGCCGAAGCAGGTTGCGATTTCGCGCGTCTTGAACAGACTTTTTAATGTCTTCTTTAGTAAGAGATGATAAGTCAGCAGCAATTTTACCGTCGAACTTGCTTCCCAGAACAGCACCTAGCTCAAGGAAAACTCTTGTGTTCGGAGAAAGTAGATCCAGTCGTTTGGCGAGGATATCTGCGGATTTCGAAGAAGACTTCACTTGATCAAATGCGAGGTCATCGATTTGCCACCCGCTTTGTGTAAAGAAAATGGCTTTCGTTTCCACGAGCCCGTGAACCAATGCGACAACCATGAATGGGCTGCCTGCCGAAAGATCGTTGATGAGATTCAAAGCCCGCAACGGTAACGGCCCTGCCATCGACTGAGCCATCAGTTGCACGCTCTCTTCGTCCAATGGCTGCAGTTTAATATTCTCGACCCGATGCATCTCTCTAAGAGGATGACTTTGCGCCACTTCTTCAGACCTGAATGAAGCGACCAAAATAACATGACGTGCTTGCTTGGGATTTTGTGTCTTAAAAAGCAGCCAGCGTTTCAGCAACCGACTTACAAAATCTGCATCCCACTGACAATCGTCGAGTATCATCAATGCGGGTTTTTCGGCAGTGCCTAGTGCTTCGAAAAGCAGGCACAACGCAGTGAGTGTTTGCGCTTCGCCAACGCTATCGGAATTTTCTTCTTCACCATCGATGAGCAGTAGTTCATTCAATACCGGGAGTGCGCGAACAACGGCATGCCGATCTTCTTGACTGAGCAATCTCAATCGATTCAACAAATCGGGAGAGTCATTTCCCGAGACCAGAATTTGTTCTGCTACATTCCCAAAAATTTGAAATGGAGAGACGATGTCTGCAGTTGTCGTGCCTTGATAAACAGAGAAGTTTTTTGAAGTCGCATTCTGGGAAAATTCCGTCAGCAGACGTGATTTCCCCAGCCCAGATTCGCCCGCAAGAGTGACAACTCCAGCTTTTCCCTTCATTGCCTGTTCAAGATGGGAGTTTAGCCGTTTCAATTCAAATGGACGCGCAACAAATGCGGGCAGGATGAGAGTCTTCCGGATGTCAGACATCCCTAAAATGACTACTGGGTCGATGTCACCAGATTCATATGCGTTGAGCAACTCAGACACATCACTGAGGACAGCCGATGCCGTTTGGTATCGATGCTCAGTCGACAGTTGTAGAGAACGCTGCAGGATTTCGTCGAGAACTTGAGGGACCTGAAATCCAAGTGTGCGTAATGTCGGGACTGCTTCTGTTGATTGCTTGAAAAGGAAGTCGTTGAGATTCGTTGCATCGAATAAACGCTTCCCCGTAAGACATTCGTAAACGACTGTCGCTATCGAGTAAATGTCTGAAGCAGGACAGTCGTTGCCGGAAACGAGACCGCTGAGTTCTGGGGAGATATAACTCGTGTACCGTAAGAGATCATTCGATGGTTGATCGACAATGGAAACCCCGGTCCAAAGTAGTTCATATTCACGAGCTTCGGTCGTTGTCAGAACGAATATTGTGTCTGGATTGATTGCCCGGTGTAACACATGATTCACGTGCAGTTGTTCGACAAGACTCAGCAGGTTTTGATAGAGAACCAAGCAATCGTGAACGGAATATTGACCTTTTTTAATTTCTTCTCTCAGCGAGTGACCATCTGGAGAAGGGGTGATCGCGCAAAATTCATCTTCCACTTCCGCTGTCGCCAGGATTGAAATCATCCCAGGTCCGCTCGTGTTGAGATAGGCATTCAATTCATTTTGAATACGAGGAAGCAGCGGGCTTTCGCTTGAGCACAAGAACCTAGCATGTATTTGATTCTCATTCTGGACATCGATACCCAACCAGCATTCACAGCCGAATGGATCTTCGCACTGTTGGATGAGTTGAAACCGTTCTGCAATGAAGACCCCCGCTCGGCGGTTGCTCCGAATTTTTCTGCCAGTTCTAGAATCGGGTTTGTGATCGGTCATTGCACTATGCGGATTTGCACTCACGTGCGCGTGAAATCACTTCATGCACACTGAAGTGTAAATTCGATCCACTGAAATTGCGGTTAGTCTCCCCTCTTTCCTAGCTCCGTTTTGGCCATAGGGGGCTAATAAATCTCCGTGGTGGAATAAATTGCCGAATCGGTATTTTTTTACTGATGCTATTATTCAACACACTGGCATATTTGTTTCCTTAGAACTTCTCAGAACTTGCTAATTAACCTTGTCCTTCGTTACGACCGTCGCAAATATGGGCGGATGCGGGGCCGATCCAAATTATTCCCGTTTTTTACTCAAGGTGTCGAACCATGTCCGCAGTGCGCGATGATGCCCAAGCTGGTGTCGAAAGATTTTTCAAAATTGATGTCGAAAACCTCAAACAAAAACTACAAGGGATTAATGAAATAATTACGCGAGGCGAGGCTGATTCATGTCAACTCTTGAAAGAGTTAATCACCGCGATTCATGTCTCACTCATTGCTTGTACAAAGCTTGAAGAATCACTGTCGCAAAATTCAAGAATGCTCGCAGAGGTTCAGAAGAGATTTCGCTCAGAACTCGCTCCCTGGTTCGAGCAAAGTTGGTTCATGAATCATGCCACGGTCAAACCGCGTGGGTATCCTGGAGACTATCTGATGCTCTCCGCCATTTACGAAGGTGAAGTGAAGTCGGAAGGCTTTGGCGGTCTATTGGATCGATATTTTCTACAAACGGATCTTGCCCGTGCAGTGGTCACTCGCCTCGCCAACATCAAGCAGTTCATGATTGATGAGATCAAGCAACGAGACGGGCAGGTTCGCGTTCTCAATGTCGCCTCAGGTCCAGGTGAGGAGTTCTCGTCGGGAATTCAGAACCTAAAGAATAGGATCACCTTGACCTGCCTTGATACCGATGAAGAGGCCTTGCAGTTTCTGATCGACAATTTTGATGCAGAGTCAAGAGAAAATGTCGATCTTGAATGTGTCTGCTACAACGCTCTGAAGACGAGTTCTGCAGAGAAGAACGTCGCAAATTTCGGAACTTCAGACATCGTCTATAGTGTCGGGCTTTGCGACTACATTCCTGACCAGATCATGGTTCGAATTCTTGAAGGATGGCGCAAATCTGTTGCCAATGGCGGCATTGTCTACGTCGCCTTCAAAGATTCTCGAACATATATCCCTGCCGAATACCAGTGGCAAGTGGACTGGCATTTTTATCAACGAACTGAAGAAGACTGCCGTAACTTGTTTGCTCAAGCTGGTTTCGACGTCGATCAAATGGAAATGTTCCGTGATGAGACCGGTGTTATCATGAACTTTGTGAACCGGATTGAAGTCGCAGAAGATGTTCAGACTCATCGAGAACACGAATTGAGTGGCCCACATTTTACGTCGGAAGGTGAAGGGATTCACCAGTCTGAAGTAAAGGATTCGCAGAAAGCGGACTAACCACCAAATCCTCTCTCAATCAGAACGCATCGCAGCCGCGAGGAATTTCATCTCCTCGCGGCTGATTGCATTTTGACCTCGCGTTTTCTTCTTCGTTAAAATCTTTTGATCACCCCTATGGCACCGGCATGAGTGACCGCACCTGTCCGGGCATTGTTGAAGTCACCACCAATGAATTGATTGGTGGTAGTTCTCATATCTTTTCCAATCGTCAACATGTAGGCGAGATCAATTTCCACATTGAAAACCTCAAATCCATATCCAGCTGAAAGTGCATGCTCGGTGATTGCCGGGATGAGCGGAGTGATCGTCGAATTCGGAATTGGATTGTTGTTATAGGCATAGCCAAAACGAATTGTTCGCGAGCAACCAAGGTCAATTTCGTGGCCCAGACGAACCGAAATAGTGTCGTCCCAGTTCAGAGGAATGGTCTCGACCACAACCGGAAAGCCTGGAGTCGTTGGTCCGTTCAGTGCAACCTCGATATTGTTAAAAGCACTCGACCAATCCGACCAAATGACATCCGCAGAAAAAGTGCCACGGTCGCTCACTCGATGCTTGACTCCAAAGCCGAGTGATTGAGGCCAGGTGATCTTAAGATCGGAGTCGTACCGGCTCGATCCGACTGTTGGAATGGCAATGTTCGTTGGACCATCAAGTTTGAAACTGCTTTTACTTTGATAGGTCAAGCCGACTGTTGTTTCATTGCTCACCTGATACTGCATCCCCAGTGACCAGACGAGAGTGGCGCCCGTTCCCTGAAGATCGAGAAGAATTGGCGTTCCCTGCAATCCAGGACTTTGAAGAAAATAAGGTGTCTCGAATTCAACATGGCTAATTCCAACCCCAAGAGTTCCTCCAATACTGAAGCGGTCGTTCGGGGCGTAGGCCAGACTGGGAAGAACTTTTGTCAACGAACCGAAGGAGTCGTAACTCTGTTCTCCGAGAAAAGGAAAAGTTCCATTCATACTATAGGACGTTGAAAACCCCGCGGGAGTAAACACTCCAAAACCGTATGCCCAGTGGCCATCTTCACTTTTTCGAATGATCGAAAATTGAGGTAAGGGGGTCCCGGTCGTGCTGCTTCCGGTTCTCGGATTTTCAGCATCCTGGTATTCGAAATCGGTAATGATGACATCCACCGCGAACTCTTTGAGCCATTTGCCTTCGATGTTAATCATCGCGGCGGGATTGTCATAAATGATGGCGCCATTGTCGCTGTGAGCGATATTCGTTCCACCTCGACCAATGGATCTGGGAGAGAGTCCATTCAGGAAAAGAGCTTCTGCGTTCGCCTGACTAGTAAACATGAGCGAGAGAAGAGTCACTGAGAGAATGCTGTGACGTCTCATACTTTAAACTCCTTGAAATGTGCCCACCTAATACAACGACCCGCAGAATTGGAAAATGCAGACGATATCGATCATTTCGGATGCAACGGCAACACTTCACCATGCTTTCTTACAGCCAAACTCATTGTCGATAGTGAGATGGAAGGAATGCAGTGATGATGCCGATTATTCCGGATGTAGCGACGCTCAGCGGTTGTGATTACGTCAATGGGGCTTTGGCACAAAACTGAGAGGAGGACAGGCCGGTCAGCAAACTCTTGACCGGCGCAATTGTGTTAATGCAGAGAATCTGAAATTTTAGCCACCAAATCACCCCGAGTCTCCTCAATCTAAAATAATGACTTCTGTGAACGAGGTACATTTTAGCGCGGTCAAAAATGCGACGTCGCAATGCGGTTGGCCCATCTGTGCAGAGCCGTATGAGCGGGAACCGACCAGAAGATGAATCTCATGTCAAATTATCAAATCGATTTGGAGCAGCTCACCCAGAAATGCCTGGGCAATACAGATCTTGTGGAAAAACTGGTCATTCGATTTCAAGCATCGCTTCCCCAACTCATCGATGAAATTGTTCAGGCAGCAAACCAAAACGACATGGTCGATGTTCGGAACATCGCGCATCGACTAAAGGGAGAAGCAGGAACGATGTGCGCGGGTGAGACGAGTTCTCTTGCCGGGCGCATTATTGAGATGGCATCATCGGAACACAGAAAAGAATTAGTTCTTCTGATTGCAGAACTGGCGTGCAGCGTGACGACGTCTCCCACCCAGGAGGAAGCAGCCATCGCAGTTGAATGACACTGATTTTGACTGACCAATCACTTTTTCGACCTGAGAATAAACTGGATTCAAAACCGTGCAAGTTCTTATTGCAGACGACGACACAATTACAGCAGACGTCATTGCCCACGCGCTGAGGAAATACGGATATCAGGCGACGGTTGTGAACAACGGGCTCGATGCGTTTGAGCTGATCAGGACCGGACAGTTCAAAATTGTCATTTCAGATTGGCAGATGCCTGGAATGACAGGCCTGGAACTTTGTGAATCGATCCGCCGCCGTCGTACTGGAGGTTACATTTACGTCATCCTGTTAACGTCTTACGGTGGGATTGATAACGTTGTTTGTGGTTTAGAAGCAGGCGCTGATGACTTTCTGACGAAACCATTCAATCCCACGGAGCTTTTAGTTCGTGTCCGAGTTGGCGAACGTGTTTTGGCTCTTGAAAGTCGCGAGTTGATGATCTTCGCCCTTGCGAAGTTGGCAGAGTCGCGCGATCGAGAAACAGGTGCTCATCTTGAACGAATGCGGGAATATGCACGAATTCTTGCCGAGGAGCTGTCAACAACCGACGATTTTTCATACATCATCGATGGTGAGTATGTCAATCTGATCTATCTGACAACACCTCTTCACGACATTGGAAAAGTTGCAGTCCCTGACCGAATTCTGCTTAAAGAAGGTCCGCTTAACGAAGCAGAGTTTGAGATCATGAAAACGCACACCACGATGGGGGCAAAAACTCTCGAAGAAGTGGCTCAGCACAGCCCGAAAGCTGGTTTTCTTCAAATGGCGAAAGACATTGCAATTTCTCATCATGAGAGATTTGATGGGTCTGGGTATCCCTACGGGATCGCAGGAGATGAGATTCCGTTGTGTGGTCGCATTACGAGTGTTGCAGATGTGTACGATGCTCTGACAAGCAAACGGGTCTACAAACGGGCGTATGACCATGCCCTGGCGAAGAAAATTATTCTTGAAGGATCAGGGACAACGTTTGACTCTCGTATCGTTGAAGCCTTCCTTCGAAAAGAGGCCGAGTTCATCTCGGTCCGAGAGGAACTCGGTGATGAAGTCGAGTACTCCGGAGAGGGTGAGGTGGAATCGCAGGCATCTCGTTTGTGAAAACTCTGAACACATTGAGATGCCCGGCGTCAGTCAGACACCAATCAGGGCATCCGTTTCCTTGTATGCTGAGGATTCAAATTCATCGTCGGTAGGCAATTCCCGCCCTTCAAGGATACATTCGTCCAATCTGCGTTTTTTCGGACAGCCGTGACACTCCCACCATTGAGTCGCATCTTTTCGCTTCCATTGATCGTTTTCCTTGAGGTCAATAAGAGCTGCACGTAGATCGTCAACACTTTGGAATCGGTCTTGAGGGGCTTTCTCAAGGCACTTCATCACGATTTTTTCGATCGATTCCGGAATGTCGTGTTTGACGGAACGTAGATTCGGCGGCTGTTTTTGCACATGCGCTAAAATCAATTTGACTGGCTTCGTTTCTTGAAATGGAGGCCGCCCCGTCAACAGGTAGTAGGCGACACATCCCAAGGCGTAAATGTCACTGCGAGCGTCAGCAAGATCTCCACTTGCTTGCTCTGGAGACATGTACAATGGTGATCCCGTGATTTTCCCATCCTGTGTTAATTTAGCGTCGACTTCTAAGTCATCGGAGCGAACCAAACCGAAGTCAAGCAGTTTGACGACATCGTAAGTGCCACCTCGTTTGGCTGCAAAAATGTTGGCAGGTTTGATATCTCGGTGGACAAGTCCCTTTTCGTGTGCTTCACCGAGTGCATCACACGCTTGCTTCAATAAGTGAATCGTGCGGCTCACCGGCATTGGACCATGCTGGTCGACAATTTGATCCAGGTTTAATCCTGGAAGGTATTCCATGACATAATAGAACGTACCATCTGCAGCCATTCCGTAGTCGTAGATCTCTATGGTGTTCCAATGCGTCAAGTGCGCTGTTGCTCGAACTTCACGTTCGAACCGTTTGAGTGTTTCGGGATTGCCTGCCATTTCCGGGCGAATGAGCTTTATGGCGCATGGTCGCTTGAGGAGTGTGTGCTCCGCCAAATGCACTTCCCCCATGCCTCCTCGCCCAATGAGTTTTTTGAGGTGGTAGTGTCCCATTTGGCGCGCTTCAAACTCCGCGGTTCGCAACGAACGAATCGTGCGAACTCCCCAGGTTGCAATCAGTAGTGCCAGAGTTGATGCCATCCCCGTTTGCAGCAGCACACCTCGGTACGGAGAGTTGAACATCACCTCTTTGACAGTCGGATTGAATGCGGCAGCAGAGACCATGGCTATTACTGGAGCCAGCGCCATCGGAGTCATGATTGCCAATGCGCGCTGCCATGAATTCGGAATGAGGAGCGCATAGGCGAACATCAAGACCATCCAGGGCGTTTCGACTGGATACAAAAACCCTTCGTTCGCTGAACTCAGCACAATCCCATATGTGACGACAAAAAACTTAAGGGCGGACGTTCCGAAGACAACCAGTTCTGCGAAACGCAAGTGACGATTCACATGTGAGCAATTTGTACACATCCTCCAGGCAACTGTTCCGCTGACAACCATTGCTATCAGGTGTGTCCAGCGAGCAAGCGAGTCACCATCCCCGAGAGGTTTGTAACCAGTCAGAAAATTTTTCAGGAAGAAGACAGCGTATGATCCAAAGAAGATGATAGAAACGAGCTTCAATCGTTGGCTAAGAACAACGCTGACTTCTTTCGAAAATTCTGGCCCGGAACCCTCCACGAACTCGACAGCCCGTTTCCACGCAGAACGTGTCGAAGTGGGGCTTCGCGTGGGAGTCAGCAACGCGTCTTGAATGACCGTTTCTTGGTTGGGATCTTCAATCATGGGGCGAGGCGTCAAAGTGAAGTAAAAGTTCTCACCACATGATAGGCGGCATGTCGCTTAGAGTCAGGAGGGAGTTTGCGATTTTCAGTGTTCACCAGCAAACTTTTAAGCTGTGCGTCGCAATTGCCAGTCGTTTGTTGTCAGCTTGAGGTTTGTAAACGGTGAGGATTTAAGACGCTCGTTGTCGCCTTGTGAAAAATTGACACTTGAACTGACCATTTTTTACCAATGTCCACGAGATGTTTTCTCGATTGTGGGGAAATTGTCGGGGAATCTACTTAATCGACAGAGATCACATGATGAAAATTCGATCCCAGAGAATCTCGCTGTGGTGTCTGGAAAAGTGTACGTGAATCTCACTACTCTGTGTCTCTTACGTTGAAGTCAGAAGAGAGACTCAGGGATACGCTCGCTATGAGAAAAATTAAAAAACTGTTGGTCGCGAATCGCAGCGAAATTGCAATTCGCGTCTTTCGGACTGCGAATGAAATTGGCATCCGAACAGTTGCGATTTATACACACGAAGACCGTTTTTCTTTGCATCGCTTCAAGGCAGATGAAGCGTACAAGATCGGGAGTGAAGGAGAACCGATTCGAGCTTATCTCGATATCCCGTCGATCATTGCAATGGCGGAAGAGCACGACGTGGATGCCATCCATCCAGGCTACGGCTTCCTTTCGGAAAATGCTGACTTTGCGAAGGCTTGTGCAGAAGCGGGAATCATTTTCGTTGGTCCAACTGTCGACACTCTGAAAAAACTCGGTGACAAAGTTTCCGCTCGTCAACTTGCGCAACAGGCGAACGTCCCGATTCTGCCTGGAACTGAAGATGTCGTCTCCGACGCCGATGAAGGTGAGAGGCTTGCCGCAGAGATCGGCTACCCAATCATCATCAAAGCAGCCATGGGCGGTGGCGGACGCGGGATGCGCGTTGTGCGAAATTCCGAAGACTTTCGCGACTCCATCGAGCAGGCTCAGCGCGAAGCACTCACGGCGTTTGGCTGTGCGGATGTCTTTATTGAACGCTTTATCGGGCACGCCAGCCACATTGAAGTCCAACTGCTTGGCGATTCACACGGCAATCTCGTTCATCTCTACGAGCGTGATTGTTCCGTCCAGCGTCGACACCAGAAAGTTGTCGAAATTGCGCCTGCCCCGAATCTTGACGCTGACGTCCGTGAGGCAATCTGTGATGCCGCAATCAAGATCGGTCAACAGGTCAATTATGAAAATGCAGGAACGGTTGAGTTCCTTCTCGACCGCGAAACCAACGAGTTCTTCTTCATTGAAGTGAACCCACGAATTCAAGTTGAACATACCGTCACTGAAGAAGTGACGGGAACGGATATTGTGAAATCCCAAATTCTCGTTGCATCAGGTGCTCAGCTTGGAGATCCTGACATCGGTCTCGATTCCCAAGAATCGGTGACGACAAATGGGTTTGCTGTTCAATGTCGAATCACGACCGAAGATCCTGCGAACAATTTCCTGCCTGACTATGGTCATGTCACGCATTATCGATCCGGTGCCGGAATGGGGATTCGACTGGACGCAGGGAGTGCGTTCTCTGGTGCCGTCGTCAATCCGTACTACGACTCGATGTTGGTAAAAGTGACCGCGCGAGGGAAACGTTTTGTCGACGCCGCCGCTCGCATGAGACGGTGCCTGAGCGAATTTCGCGTCCGTGGCGTGACCACAAACATTCCGTTTTTGATCCAACTTATTCAGCATCCGACATTTCTTGAAGGAACTTGCTCGACTCGTTTCATCGATGTGACTCCGGAACTCTTCGTGATGCCGAAACGTCAAGACCGTGCGACGAAACTTCTCTCTTACATCGCCGATGTCATTGTGAACGGTAATTCGCTGGTCGTTGGTCGACCGGTTGCAACGCGCCGTCTTCCTGCTCCACTGCCGAAGATTCCAGTTGGCAAACCGATTCCAGATGGAATGCGGCAAAAGCTCCAGCAGATGGGACCGACCGGATTTTGTAAATGGATCACCGAACAGAAGCCGTTGCTGCTGACAGACACGACCTTTCGCGATGCACATCAATCGTTGTTTGCAACTCGATTCCGCACATACGATCTGTTGCAGATCGCCGACGCGTACGCACACAATTGCCCCAATCTCTTCTCTCTCGAAATGTGGGGTGGAGCGACGTTTGATGTCGCAATGCGATTCCTGCATGAGTCCCCCTGGGGTCGTCTTGAACAATTGCGAGAACGAGTTCCGAACATTCTCTTCCAAATGCTCCTGCGTGCTTCGAACGCTGTGGGATATACCAACTACCCAGACAACGTCGTGCAGGCATTTGTTAAAGAAGCGGCAGATGCCGGGATAGATGTTTTCCGGGTTTTCGACGCATTGAACTCGTTGGAGAATATGAAAGTTGCGATGGACGCGGTTCTCGAAACCGACGTCCTTTGTGAAGCGACGATCTGCTACAGCGGAGATGTTCTCAATCCCAAGCTGACGAAATACGATATGAAGTATTACGTCAATATGGCGAAAGAACTCGAAAAAATGGGGGCGCACTTGATTGCTCTCAAGGATATGGCGGGACTTTGCAAACCGTATGCAGCGTCGAAACTGATCAAGGCACTCAAGGAAGAAGTCGGAATCCCGATCCACTTCCACACGCACGATACCGCCGGGACTCAGGTTTCTTCTATTCTGGAAGGGGCCAGTGCCGGTCTTGATATCGTCGATGTCGCGATGGCTCCGATGTCCGGAGGGACATCACAGCCGAACCTGAACACGCTCGTCGAATCCTTGCGGTTTACAAATCGAGATACCGAACTCGACTCCGGTCCACTCGATCAGATCGCCGAATACTGGCGAGTTGCCAGACAGTTTTACACGCCGTTTGAGGCGACCGTTCTGCCAGCGACTGCGGACTTATACGATCACCAGATGCCGGGTGGGCAGTACACGAATCTCTTTGAGCAGGCTCGCGCACTCGGCTTGGCGGATCGTTGGCGTGAAGTTTGTGCTGTTTACGCCGAAGTCAACCGGATGTTTGGTGATATTATTAAAGTCACGCCCACGTCAAAAGCGGTCGGTGACATGGCGCTCTTTATGGTTGCAAACGAATTGACTCCAGAAGATGTCCTCGAAGGCGAGCGAGATCTTGCCTTCCCTGCGTCAGTCCTCGACTTAATTGGAGGGCGCATGGGACAACCCATCGGAGGCTTCCCTGAGATTGTCGAAAAGAGAATCTTGCGAGGCGAAGCACCATTGCGAGAAAGACCGGGTGCCACGATGGCTCCTGCGGACTTCGGGGCCGAAGCAACAAAACTGCAAGAGACTCTCGGGCGTGAACCATCGTCACAGGAAACGGTCAGTTCACTTCTTTATCCAGAAGTCTTTGGTCAATTCGCGCAGCATACACTGAAATACGCCGACACGAGTTGCCTGCCGACTTCCGTTTTCTTTTATGGTCTTGAACCGGCTGAAGAAGTCGCTGTTGAGATCGAGCAAGGGAAAACTCTGATTCTGAAATACATGGGGGTCGCCGATCCGCATCCTGATGGGACACGGCACGTTTTCTTCGAACTCAACGGAATTCCGCGTTCTGTGGTTGTCCTGGATCGGTCGCTGGAATCTGACATCGTCAAGGCGGAGAAAGCAGAAACTGGCAACCCTGACCATCTTGGTGCAGCCATGCCGGGCATGGTCGTTAGTCTGGCAGTTCAGGAAGGAGACTCGGTCAATGAAGGCCAAAAACTCCTCGTGATCGAAGCAATGAAGATGCAGACCACACTCGTTGCAGAGAAGAAAGGGAAGATTCAAAGAATCCTCGTCAAAGCTGGCAGCCAAATCGAAACCGGCGATTTACTGCTTGTTATTGAATAGTGCAGACTGCCTATTTGTCGACGTCAGTTCAAATGTTCCCGTATCCTTGGCGATGAATCGTCGACGTTGTGACGAATTCATGTTGTTGGGATTCGGTTATCGGGTCAGACGTTCCCGCGATCTCGGACGCAATCATTGTTGAATTGATAACACGCAATTGAGATTCGTCGGGTGTCCGGATTATTGCGGTGTGTAATGTTCCCTGCCAAGCACGTTTTTTGTGTGAAAATGACGCGGAAGAATTGTTGATGCAAACAATTTGGAAATCCGTTTGCGAGAAGCATGGAATGCGAGTGGCATACGGACGCAACATCTCGTATCCGGAGTGAAACATCGGGTTGTGTGTTGCCATGAATTCCTTGGGAGTCAGCCTGTGATCAAACGCACATTTTGCATAATCCAGGATCTCTAATTCAGACTCCACATCACTGGGTTCGTAGCCAAGCATCAGGAAACATTCGTCCGGTCCACCATCGAGATGCGGTCGCGTCGTGACCTGTTGATCGAATCGAGAAGCGGAATGGTAAGCCAGCGTGTTTCCAGTCGTGGTTTCGTGAATTGCTGCCATCGCTCGCTTGAGGTCAACCATCAGTTGACGAAAGGCGACGGAATCGATTGATTGACCAACGTTGAGAGTACAAAAACCTGGTGCGTTAAAGTCAAAGCGACAGGTTCGAGCATAAATGTCGGATGCAATTGTTTCTACATCCAAAACTGATGGACTCAGGCAAATTGAATCAAGCGACCATGCCGTTGGTTGCGTGTTCATTCCGCATCAGACAATTCAGCATTTTCATCAAGAACGTAACTGCCATCGTGCTGCTGAGAGGCTCGTTTTCGCAGCGTGACTTCATTACCAGAGTCGTTGTAAAGAACTTCATCTGTGAATGCTCGCATGAGCAACACGCCACGACCACTTGGACGTTCCAGGTAACCGGGCTGTGTCGGGTCGGGAAGCCCTTCGGGGTTGAAGCCGTCGCCTTCGTCGCGAATTGTAATGACCGCTTCTTCTCGACTCAGTTTTACAGTCACATAGATTGACCGTGAAACGTAGGGAGTCGTTTTACGCCGTGCGTTCGCTAAATCGTGGTAAGCGTTTGGGTCTTCCTCGCGCAGATCAGAACTGACTTCAAGGTTCCCATGGAAGTAGGCATTGGTCAGTGCTTCATCGACAGCGGAAGCGAGCCGCAGACTTTCGTTCTCATCAAAAATCCAGCGTTGTTGGACAGTCTCCCTGATTTCACCAACCAGCGCGGAAATCAAATCGAGATCATTCTCTAAAACATAGCTGACGGAAGTTAAATAGTTTAAGAGTCTTCGCTGTTTGCGACGCTTGGTTGACGTCGAGAGTATTCTTGCTGCTGTGTCGACGAGTTCTGAGGCAAGCTCGTTTTTCGGGACATAGCTCGCTGCCCCTTTCTCCAACGCGGTGACAGCGATTGTCTCGCTTCCAGCAGCTGTCATTAAAACGACTGGGACGAGCGGATATTCGTTTCGGATCACTTCGACGAGTTCCAGCCCGTTCATCTCTGGCATCTTCAAGTCGGTCACAATGAGGTCGGGGATTTCAAGCTCGACTTGGGCGAGTCCTTCTTTACCGTTACGCGCAGTGCATACCTCCCAATCCGGATTTTTTTCCAGAAGCCGACTTGCCAACCGGAGGTCAACAAGGCTGTCGTCAACAACCAGAATTCTCGCCATTCTTTGTACCACCCCGTATGATCTAACTCATGAATTTATATTGTTCACCAGATCGCCGTGCGTGGCAACCCAACAATGCCAATTACCTCACATTCGGTGAAAGACGTCAGGTAGTATAGTCGGCATTGAGTCGGATGTACTCAGTTGTCAGGTCACATGTCCAATAAGTAATCCCGCAGTTTCCGAGGCGAAAATCCAACTGAACATGCACTTCACCCGAAGCCATTTGCAACGATAATGCCTTTTCGTCGTAAGTTGTGGGTTGCCCACATTCATAAATAGTAACTCCATTGATGCGTAATGACACATCCTGCTCGTGGAATGGGACACCAGCATATCCAGCCGCCGATACGATTCGACCCCAGTTCGGGTCATTTCCAGTCATCGCTGTTTTCACTAGCGGGCTCTCGCACACAACTTTTGCAATTCGCCGCGCATCGTTTTCAGAGTTCAGGCCACTCACCTCCACACGAACGAAATGCTCCGCGCCTTCGGCGTCTCGGATGATTTTCTGTGCTAACTCCGAGCAGATTTCGTTGAGGGCGACTAGAAATTGAGCCGTGGTCGCTGCATCTGCACACGAGGCACCACTGGCACCGTTTGCCAGCAGCAGAACCGAGTCGCTTGTACTTGTGTGACCTTCAACGGAAATGCAATTGAAACTCTCGTCAACTGCCAGTCTTAAGAGACCTGTCGAGATTGAAGAATCAATCTCGCAGTCAGTCATCACGACCGCCAGCATCGTTGCCATGTTCGGAGCGATCATCGCCGCTCCCTTGGCGACGCCGGTCAAAGTGACTGTCTTTCCATCAATCTCTATGCAACGGCAAGCAATTTTCTCCGTCGTGTCTGTTGTCAAAATTCCTTTGGCTGCGGCGAGAAGGTGCTCATCAGAATTCCCGAGAAGTTTCACCGCTGAACGGATTCCACGATCGATCTTTTCCATCGGCAGGAAGTGCCCGATGATGCCGGTGGAGCAGACGAGGACTTCCTCGTCCGTAGCATTTAATTCTGCTGCGAGAGTCGAAGTCATCTGTTTTGCATCTGTCAGCCCTCGTTCTCCTGTACAGGCGTTTGCGTTGCCTGAATTGATGACAATCGATCGAACTGTCGCAGATGGCACACGTTCTTTGCTCACCAGGACCGGGGCACCCACAACCTGATTCTGTGTAAACACACCAGCCGCAGTTGCAGGTGTTTCAGAAATAAAAAGGGACAAATCGGACTGCCCCGATTCTTTGATGCCACAAGTTGTGCCTGCAACTTGAAAACTTTTTGGTAGCGAATATTGGTGAACGGACATGTAAGTTATTTCTGGTGAGGGAGGTGGAGTGTCAAGATGGAGTGATTCTGTCAGTCATTCGGAGTGACATGTAAGGCTTCGGGGACGTTCGTTAATGAAAAAATTATCGGCAGTCTTCGCCGACGAATCCTTCAAGATGCGTTGACAATTCGGGTCGTACGGGCTGGCGGAATCTCGATGATTAGATTCCTCGATTCTCTTTGATCCTTTCTGGATCATCACGTCTGAGGTTTCGAATGGTCCGATAATACTAGCGGATAGAACGTTTCACCAGACAGGTATCTTCAATGGATGGAAGTGTCAATGTGATTGCGCTCGTGAAAGATGGCGAGCGATATGTGTTCCTTTACGATGAAGAAAGTGCGCCGCAACTTCTTCAAACTTTGGGACATTACGCTGCCGATCCCGAAATGAACTTCACCTGGTACGACGCCGCTGTCCTCAGCCAAAAAGTCCGCCGTCTTCAGGCGAGTTCAGCCAGTCGAGAGGACGAACCGTTTCGGCGTTCCGCGTAGCCACACATTTTAAATGTTTGGCAAACTCTACGAGAAATTTCTACGAAGTCAAATTGACAGAGGACTGAGCCGATGCAGAGTGAAGTCCAGGATTTTCTACGTCACTTGCGTCTTGAGAAGAATGCGTCCGATCTAACGATCAAATCTTACGGGGACGACTTCGAAAGTTTTTACGATTACCTGAATGATCGTGCCGCTGGAATTCCTCATCCGGAATCGATTACGATTCCGTTGCTTCGCGGGTACGTTTCTTACCTTCATGAATGTCAATATGCCCGCACGACGATTGCACGGCGGTTGGCATCTCTGCGAAGTTTCTTTCGCTATACAACGCGCGAAGGTGTAACGACATCAAACCCAGCAAAGGCACTCCGAACACCACGTACTGGTCAGAAACTGCCACATTTCTTAACTTCGGAACAAGTCGCAAAACTTCTCGAAGCTCCTCCGTCAAACGAACCGATGGGACTGCGTGACCGAGCGATGCTGGAGACGTTGTACTCCGCTGGTTTGCGTGTCGCGGAACTGGTTGGTCTTGATCTCGAAAGCTGGGATCGCGGTGCGAACATTCTACGGGTCTACGGTAAAGGCAAAAAGGAACGCATCGCACCGGTCGGAACGTACGCCGTCCGTGCTCTGGAGCGTTGGCTGGTTGTGAGGACACCTGATCCCAACGGGCTACCAGATGAGACCAACGCACTCTTTCTGAATCGTTTCGGGCGAAGACTTTCGACGCGAAGTATTGGTCGCATGATCGATAAATACCTTAAGATGACGGGCCTCGAGACGATCACTTCGCCGCACACATTGCGTCATAGTTTCGCAACACATCTTCTTGACGGCGGCGCCGATCTACGAAGCGTTCAGGAACTACTCGGCCATAAAAGTCTGACCACAACGCAGATCTATACACACGTCAGCACCCGTCGAATGCGCGAAACATACGAACACTCGCACCCACATGCGAGTCGCGGTGACAACGAATAATCGTATAAAAGTTAAACGCCAAAACACTTTCCATTTTGAATTGATGAAATCAGATGTCCAGAGAAATTGTCCTCATCACAGGTGCTTCATCCGGGATCGGATGGGAGCTTGCAAAACTCTTCGCAGCAGATGGCAGTGAGTTGATTTTAGTCGCTCGCAACGAAGGCAAGCTGAATGAACTTGCTGCACAATTGAAGAGCGGGCACGGCACCGAGTCCATAGTTATCCCAATGGATTTGTCGAAAGCAGATGCGGCACAGGTTCTCTTTGATAGAGTGCTAGCCGCTGGCAAACAGATCGATGTACTGGTCAACAACGCTGGCTTCGGGCAGTTTGGCAGATTCGAAGAGATCCCACTCGAACGTCACACGTCGATGTGTCAACTCAACATGGTTGCTCTCACGCAACTGACTTACCTGTTTTTGAAACAGATGAAGGAGCGGGATAGCGGCAATATTCTGAACATCGGGTCCACAGCTTCGTTTCAACCAGGACCGAACTCTGCAGTATATTATGCAACAAAGGCGTACGTTCTATCGCTCTCCGAAGCGATTCATGCAGAGTTGTGGGGGACGAATGTGTCCGTGACGTGTTTATGTCCTGGTCCCACAAAGACCGGCTTCGGCAAAGATTCCGAGATGGAAGACCTCCCGATCTTCCGGAACAATTCGATGGACGTCGTCAAGGTTGCAACAGCAGGCTATCGCGGCGTCCGTAAACAGAAACGGCTCATCGTCCCAGGCATCATGAATAACCTTCTGGCATTCTCTAATCGAATCTCGGCTCGACCGGTCGTGTTGTGGGTGATGAAACGCCTTCAGCCGATTGAGTAATTTGACTGACTCTGAATGATTCTCGTTGATTCTGTCTGAATCGACGACGTGGTCACAGTTTGAAGCTCGTTCATCGACTCAATTAGCACCGAGTGAATCACCCGGTGGGGAAGAGACGTCGAATGTTGTCGGCACTGGGTGTGAGATTTACGGTGTTGCTGGTGGTTTCCACCAGTGGATCACCGGGGGCCAAATGTCAAAAATGTTCTCTTCGATCCCGTGCGATGACGTATGACTTTGTTTGAAAGCGAATTGAATTTCTACGGGATCTCAAGTTAGGATATTGGTCATGACTCTGAGTAGTTTTGCTCGAAGCTGATAATCCTCCTGTCTGAATTCTGGTAAGATTGATGCAAGTCGATAGATTGTTTGTATTGGTGATTTTCCTGTTCGGTTTCTTGTCATGCGCTAACGCGGAAGAAGCGAGTATTGAACCTTCCCGGTACCAAAAGGTAGTTTTTGAAGACGAATTCTCTGGCGATCATCTCGGCAAACGTTGGGGGATGTACAAGAGCGAGTCGGTTGTGAAAGACGGCGTGATGATTGGCATTACGCCTGAAGATGCTGACCATCCTTCGGTGAATACGATTCGTATCGATCCGCAGGGTGATCTTGAGGTGTCGGTTTCATTCAAATTCGCTGGATCGAATCGTTTCCAGGTGATGTACCGCGATAAAAACTGCAAGTCTTCTCATGCTGGTCACATTTGCCATGTGGCAGTCACTCCGGATTCACTGACGCTTTACGATGGCAAAACCGGGATTTTCCGCAAAGACATTCGAGATCAAAGAAAGCTGAAACAGCCGGTCAGCCGAGAAACAAAAGAGCTGCTAAAAACAAAGACCGCTCGTTTTCCCATGAAGCTTGATGTCACACAGTGGCACGACCTGACGATTCGAATTCAGGGAGACGTGATGGAAGCATCGGTCGACGGAAAATTCATTGGACGTCTCCAATCGGAAGGCTTGGGGCACTCGACCAAAGATCAAGTGAACCTGACAACCAATCTGCGCGAAGTGCATTACGATCATTTCAAAATCAAAGCACCCTGAGATGAGGCGGAGAAACTACGAAACCTGGAAAGATGCCAACTGATGAATTGACTTTGGGGCCAGGTGCGATGCCCATTTCTCTACGTGACAAGAGAGGGGAAATTGAATGAGCCGTTCTGTCCAGCTGTTCGTTATCGCGGCATTGCTCGGTGGATTGGCAGTGCCACTCTTTTATTCCGCCTTCCATGCAGAGCAACGGGAATTCGAGAAGAAATTATCTGTTGGGCTGCCCAAACTCGAAGTTGAAGAGTTGGTCGGGTCGCCAGCGGAAGTTCTCGTGGCGGGTGACTCCCTTTCTCTCTGGGGAAATCATACAGTTCAGCAAGTTGAGACCGAAACATGGGTCTACTATCTCTTTCCAAAGAGTGTTCATCGCTATGTCCTAACATTCAACGACTCCACACTCATCAGAATTGAGGCCCATCGAAACTGATGTCGTTCGCTCTGAAGTGGGGTTCTCGATAAAGAGAGGTCAACTCGATAGCAGAAGTGAATCGGCAGCACACACTCTCACTGGCTACAATCTTCCAGCGGCTTGCCTTACCACACCCTACCTTTGGAAAATTTACGCAGACAATGATTGATATCGACTTCACGCTCACTCCACAGGACCTGCTTCCGAATCTGCAAAAAATGTGGGATGCTTCTGCGGAGTGTCTGGACCGAATCGAGAAGACCTGCTCGCCGGAGCAAGGTTCTCCGGTATTTACGATTCAAGGGACGTACACCGCTCAGGGGTGGACGGAATGGACGCAGGGGTTTCAGTTTGGTTCTGAAATTCTTCAGTTCGATGCAACTGGTGAAGACGAATACCTTCAGCGTGGTCGTATGAAGACTTTCGATTTGATGGCTCCGCACGTCAGCCATATCGGAGTTCACGACCACGGCTTTAACAACATTAGCACGTATGGTGCATTACGTCGGCTCATGCTGGAAGGGCGCATTCCGTTCGATCAACGAGAGCTTCAGTTCTATGAATTGGCGCTGAAGACCAGTGGAGCGGTTCAAGCTTCGCGTTGGAGCGACACGTTTGAGGGTGATGGCTACATCTATTCCTTCAACGGACCGCAGTCTCTGTTTTGCGATACGATCCGATCTTTGCGTTCGCTTGCCATGGGGCATCAACTACAGCATTGCCTGATGGGAGAAAACGACGAAGCGATCTCGCTTCTGGATCGGTTGTTGATGCACGCTCGAACCACGGCGCAAGCTAACGTCTTTTATGGTGAAGATCGAGACATCTACGATGTGCGTGGTCGCGTGTCACACGAGAGTCTCTTCAATCTCAATGATGGACGATACCGCTGTCCGAGTACGCAGCAGGGGTACAGCCCGTTCTCCACCTGGACCAGGGGCGCTGCCTGGATTATCGCTGGATACCCGGAGCAGATTGAATTCCTGAAAACTGTTCCTGACGCTGACCTGGAATGGATTGGTGGTAGAGGACACGTTGAAGGATTTATGCTTGAGGCGGCATGTGCCGGGTGTGACTACTACATCTCGGAGACTCCTACGGATGGAGTTCCTTACTGGGATACCGGAGCGCCAGGTCTGGTGAGTATGGGAGACTATCGCAACCGACCGTCTGATCCGTATAACGATTTCGAGCCGGTTGATAGTTCCGCTGCGGCGATTGCCGCTCAGGGTTTTCTGCGATTGGGACGTTTGCTCGCGCAGAACGGAGATGAAGCAGGCACACGCTATTTTCAGACCGGGCTGACAATTCTCTCGACGTTACTGCAAGAGCCGTATCTGAGTAGCGACCCTGTGCATCAAGGGTTGCTGCTGCACTCAATTTACCATCGACCGCGCGGTTGGGATCACATTCCAGAAGGGAGAAACATCCCCTGTGGTGAATCATCCATGTGGGGCGACTATCATCTGCGAGAAGCCGCACTTCTCGTGCAGCGTATTGCCAACGATGAACCTTATTACACATTTTTTGGACCTCCTGACACTTTAGAAACAACATCATGACCGGACAGCACTTTTCAGAACTCGACACGCCATCACTTTGTATTGACCTGACGATCATGGAAGCGAACATGCGCAGCATGATGGACTTCCTGCGTGGTCAAGGGAAGGATTGGCGACCGCATGTGAAGTGCCACAAGGTCCCAGCGATTGCTCAGATGCAAGTTGACCTGGGCGCGATCGGTGTCACATCCGCGAAGTCATCGGAAGCGGAAGTGTTCGTCGAAAACGGCATTCGAGACGTTCTCATCGCGAATATGATCATTGGCGAGCAGAAGCTGCAACGCGTTGCGAAGATGTGTGGTCCGGGAGATCCGATTGTCGCTTGCGATCACTTCGTGCAGGCGGAAGCTCTTTCGGATGTTTGTCGACAAAACGGAGTCCGTAGCCGCG
>DAOUPA010000280.1 GCA_030626405.1 Planctomicrobium sp. | reverse complement strand
CCCTCGTGAAATGTGACGTGGTGCAAGGACAGATTTCATCGGAAACCTGCCCAACCAGACAAAAGCGGCCTGCGAAGAGTGTGCCATGCCCATCCTGCTAGCGCGATATGGGCATGGCACAGGTGATGATCGCCATACCGCCCCGCCTTGTTGAATTGGTTCTGCAAGGGTATCTTCAGCGGAGGGTTTCGACGGCGAAAGTGAACGAAAAGCGAGACGCAATTTTCGTTGAGAAACCGACAAAGCCTCTGAGAAATGAACCATGGACTACATCTTATTCATGTCACAATCTCGAACATTAGCAGCGAAAGTCATGAGCATGTTGCGATTCTCTTTAATTCTGGGATACGCTTTGCTGAGCGTTACGACGAATGTGACTGCCGATGAACCCCAGGTCCGGCACGTGATTCTGGTGAGTGTCGATGGGTTGTCGGGCAGCTACTTGAATGACCCGCGTGCCGAACTGCCCAATCTTCGTGCGATCGCCGCGAAGGGAGTTTCGGCCAAGGGAATGTTGACGAGCTTCCCGAGTGTCACATGGCCAGCGCACACTTCTTTGATCACAGGTGCAGTGCCTGCCCGACACGGCGTCATTGGGAACTCCGTCTGGAATCGTGAGACAAAGAAGCCTGTGCAATATATTGGCGATCCGGTCCTAACCAAAGCTCAGGCGATACGAGTCCCAACGCTCTACGATGTCGCTCATCGAAGTGGTCTTTCAACCGCCAGCGTCATCTGGCCCTGTTCTAACGGGGCAAAGACACTGGACTGGATTATCCCGGATTCCAACAAGCCGGCAATCCATGAAAAATACACGACGCCAGGTTTTCTGGAGGAACTGGCAGAAGTCGGGATCGACATCTCCAAACTTGGGGAATGGGGCTGGGGCAAACAGCATTCCACTCAACGCGACCTCGTCTACACACAAGTCACAAAGCACTTGTTAGCGGAGCATGAAATTAATTTAATTCTGCTGCATTTGATCACTCCAGATGGCGTTGAACATGCTTATGGTCCGAACACACCAGCGGCGTATCAAGCCGTGGCAGAAAGCGACGAACGCATCGGCGAGATCTGGGACGCCTTGCAGCAGCAGCCGTTTGCTGACAACTCCGCGATGTTTATCGTCTCCGATCATGGATTCGCAGCTTACGAAAAGATGATCCGCCCCAACGTGATGCTGAAAAATCTGGGCCTCATTCAAACTGATGAGAAGGATAAGGTGACGAGTCGCGCAGCGTGGTGCGTCGCGCAAGGAGGCTCGGCATTTATCTCTATTCTGGACGACGACCGTCGAGATGAACTGATAGAGATACTGACGGAGAAGTTTGCCGATTTGGAGGGAGTCGTCGATGTCATTCCTCCAAGTCAATTCGCAGAGTTGGGGCTTGCTGATCCGATGAAAAATCCTGAAGCGCCTCACCTTGTCTTGACAACTGGTCCGGGATATTCGTTTGCCAACAATGTCTCTGGTGAACTGATTGCTGACGCAGGAGGTAGCAAAGGAACACATGGGCACGACCCACGCCCAGATTTCATGCATGCCATGTTTGTTGCAGCCGGGGTCGGCATTAAAAGTGGCGTGAAACTTGAGACCATTCGCAATGTCGACGTGGCGCCGACGATTGCCCATCTGCTGGGGATCAAAATGAAGAGCGACGGACGCGTTCTGAAAGAAGCACTGGTGGGCGATTGAAGAATCAACGACCACACGGAATCATCCACGGCAAAGTGTGATTCCGTTGATTTCTATCGAACAAACAACAGAATGATCGTTGATCGACGTACGCTCTGCTTTGCAACAAGGAAACAGAATGAGACTTAGCACTGGTTATGCCCCTTTCATCAGCACCCTTTTCGAGAGTCGCTCTTTCGTTCTGAAGAACATCGTGCTCGCAGTTTGTTTCTTCGGCTTGCCTGCAATTCTTCTCGGTGAC
The DNA here is from genome assembly GCA_030626405.1 of Planctomicrobium sp. Taxonomy (GTDB): domain Bacteria; phylum Planctomycetota; class Planctomycetia; order Planctomycetales; family Planctomycetaceae; genus Thalassoglobus. The sequence continues at coordinate 7,175 of DAOUPA010000280.1, read as the reverse complement.
GAACCTGCCGCGCCTGTGTTTAAAGACGGGGAAGCGCAGGTCGTGAAGGCGTTCTCAGATTCCGACTATTGGATCAGGGAAGATCTGTGGGTGGAGACAGAGTTTGACTCCGACGCCAGCGGCAAGCCTGATCGCATGCATCTTAGCGTGACTCGACCGAGGCAGACGGAGAGTGAAGGTTTGAAGTTGCCAGTCGTTTACGTGACCAGCCCGTACTTCGCCGGGACAGGCTCAAAGGGTAGAGAATACTTTTGGGAGACGCGGCAGGAACTTGGTGCAGAGCCGGTGAAACGTAAGCATTTTTCATCTGTTAAGAGAAAGGGTATGCGGCCGATTATTTCCAAGTCGCATGCAAAAGAGTGGGTTCCGCGTGGGTACGTCGTCGTTCATTCTTCTTCGCCAGGGACTGGGTTATCGGAAGGCTGCCCGACGATTGGCGGTGACAACGAGTCACTCGCACCGAAAGCAGTTGTCGACTGGTTGTGCGGACGGGCGAAAGGTTTCGAGACTGTCGATGGCACGAACGAAATTGTCGCGGACTGGTGTACTGGCAAGGTGGGAATGACTGGAACATCCTTCAACGGCACACTGGCACTCGCGGCAGCGACGACTGGTGTTCAAGGGTTGGAGGCGATCATTCCGGTCGCTCCGAATACGTCTTACTATCACTACTACAGATCGAACGGACTGATTCGTCATCCGTATGGCTATCTCGGCGAAGATATCGACTACCTGTATGACTACGTCCACAGCGGCGACGAAAAACGACGCGAGCATTGCAATTGCGAAGTTCGTGGCAAGGAAATGCTGAAACGCTTTGACCGTGTCACTGGCGACTACAACGATTTCTGGGCGGGGCGCGACTACCTGAACGACATGAAGCCGCTCAAAGCTGCCGTGCTGATGTCGCACGCCTTTAACGACTGGAACGTTGTGCCGGAGCATAGTGTTCGCATCTATGAAGCATTGCAGGCAAACAACATTCCATCGCAGATCTTTTTTCATCAGGGAGGACATGGCGGACCGCCTCCGATGAAGCTGATGAACCGTTGGTTCACGCATTACTTGCATGGAGTCGACAATGGCATTGAGAAAGATGCCCGCGCATGGATCGTGCGAGAAAAAGACGAACGAGAGAAGCCGACATCGTATGACGATTATCCAAACCCTGAAGCAGAAGAAGTGAAGCTGTTTCTCAGCGCTGGTGCTCCGGAGCAGGGATCGCTTGTGTTGGAGCAGTCGCCGGAGCAAGGGACTGAAAAACTGGTCGATAACTTTTCGTTCAGCGGGTCATCGCTGGCTCAAGCAGAATGGACTGAGCATCGCTTGATCTACGTTTCGCCAAAGCTCTCCAAGCCCATCCACATCTCCGGCACGCCGCAAATTTCAATCCGACTTGCCAGCAACAAGCCTGCCGTGAATCTTTCGGTCTGGCTTGTTTCATTACCGTGGAATCATTCTCAGAAGGCCAAAATTACCGACAACATCATCACACGTGGCTGGGCCGACCCGCAAAATCACAGTTCGCTCACGAAGGGTGAACCGCTCAAGCCAGGTCAGTTCTACGACATCACATTTCAGATGCAGCCGGATGACCAGATCATCCCGAAAGGACAGCAAATCGGCCTGATGATTTTCTCCAGCGACCGCGATTTCACTTTACGTCCTAAGCCTGGTACCGAGTTGACAGTTGACCTCAACAAAACATCCCTGACGCTACCAGTCGTCGGTGGACAGAAGCAATTGCGTGAGTCATTTTCTCCAGTCAAAAAAGAAAACTGATCGCCACTTGGAAATCAAGATGAAGTGGCCTACCACTTGAGTTGCGAATCGTTCTCCATTGCTAATTCATCTGTTCGAGGAGCATCGGACGCCACTCAGAATTCCGCATTTCCGGCTGATCGTTATTCACCTTAACCTGTTGCGCCATAGCAACTTTCCTCCAATTTTCTTGACATTTTCTCCCCAGTTAAACAGAATACTCTAAATTCTACCCTCAATGGGTGATATCGAATTAATTCAGTCTAATTCAAGTTATGCGGAAGAGAACGTCGCCAATAGGAATCAAGAGAGACTATCCATGCAAACTCTGGTTATGCGACGTTGCCAACTACGAATCGCTTCCTTGGTGATATGTGCCTATTTTGTTGTGCCCATCTTCATCAGCAACGCGGCATTCGCTCAAGAGAGAGAGCATCAACCGACAATTGGCAAACTCGTCGTCCAAACGATCCCTGCCAAGCAGTACCTTCAAGGCGGATTTGAGACCGACTTCAAGAGCATGGGAGAACCTGTCGTAAAAACGCTGACGGAATTAATGGAAGCCGCAAAGGAGAACAAGGTCGGATTGCACGGCCCAGTGATACACTACTACTACGGCGCACCGCATCGAGATCCGGAAAAACGCTTTAATATGGAAACGGGTTTCTTCGTTCCGGCAGAATCACCGGCAGTTGGTACGTTTAAGCCGCGAGAATTGCCAACATTTAAATGCGCAACGATCCTGTACATTGGCCCTGCGACTCGAATCGGAGACGCATGGCAAGAACTCTATCGCTCGATAAGAGATCAGGGTTTGACGCCAACAGATGAAGAGCGCGAACTCTACTTGTACTGGGAAGGCGTCAACTCGCCAAACAACGTCGTTCAAGTCCAATTGGGAGTAAAGTAGTGCGGGCCGTGTAATCCGCCTAACAATTGCGTGAACCAGAGCGGCGAAATTTGAAATCAACGCAGGCCACCCCGTCCATGTCAGGGTGGCCCAACCGACTTGTTCGGTCGCGTCGCGACAAGATGAACTCACCATGAGCTTATTTTTCTGGTCGACCTTCAACCAAAGGAAAGGCTGGCTGAACTAGAGGCCGATGATGAAACGTGGAAGGCGAACGGTGAAGCATCTTGTGCTTTCAGCACCCACCCGCTTCGCGGACGGGCCACCCAAGTGGTCAGCCAAGATACCAATCGGTCCGCACAGCGGACCCTACTCGGCTGCTCTTTGTTGGCGGAGGGATTTTCTTTTGGCGACTTTTTCTCGGATCAATTCGACGGAATCACTCGGAATTGCGGAGATGAGGCGTTTGGTGTATTCCTCTTTTGGGTTTTCGTAGATCGCTTCCGATGGTCCGAACTCAACTATTTTTCCGGCGTGCATGACTGCCATCATGTCGGACATGAATTTCACGACGCTCAAGTCGTGGCTGATGAAGACGTAGGTCAGTTTGTGTTCTTCCTGTAAGTCCTTGAGTAAATTGAGGACTTGTGCCTGAACGGAAACGTCGAGGGCGGAGACGGATTCGTCACAGATGATGAATTCCGATTTCACGGCGAGTGCGCGGGCGATGCAGATGCGCTGCCGCTGCCCGCCTGAGAATTCGTGTGGGTAGCGCCGGAGATGGTTGGTTTCGAGACCGACTTCTACGAGGAGTTGTGCCGCACGCTCACGGCAGTCGGATCTTTTTTGATAAATTCCATGAATCCGCATCGCCTCGACCAACATTCCTTCGACGGTCATGCGTGGGTTCAGAGAACTGTACGGATCCTGAAAAATGATCTGCACATTACCTCGGAAGCGATGCAGGTTTTCTCCGTGTAGAGTCGTAATGTCGACGCCGTCGTATTTGATCTTTCCCTCGGTGATTCCGACCAGTTTGACGATGGCTCGACCGATCGTTGTTTTTCCGCAACCGGATTCCCCGACCAATCCCAGTGTTTGCCCGCGATAAACTTTCAGGTCGACTTCGTCGACGGCTTTCACATGGTCGGTCACGCGACGGAAAAGGCCCGTCCGAATCGGGTAATAAACTTTGAGTTTCTCAAGTTTCAATAGAGGTCTTTGGCCTTGTGAGACTGTCTTCAAGTCGGCGTCGGCTTTGATTTCTGAGAATGGGTGACCGATTTCATCCAGTTCATTTTTCGGATGAAGCAATCGTCCGCGACCTGTCGTGGAGAGCTTCGCTATCGCTGCTTGAGACATTTCCAGTTCTTGGATATCGTAGCTGCCGTCCGGGAGTTTTTCGGCGGTCATGAAATCGCTGACGGTCGGTAAGCGACGGAACGTGCTTTCAAGTTTCGGTCGACACGCCAGCAACCCTTTCGTGTAAGGATGTTGTGGGTTCTCGAAAATTTGTTCGACCGGCCCTTGTTCGACGAGTCGTCCGCGAAACATCACAGCGACGTCATCGGCGATTTCAGCGATGACACCAAGGTCGTGAGTGATAAACAGAATCGACATACCACGTTGATCGCGGAGGTCTCTGAGCAAATCCAGAATTTGTTTCTGGATCGTTACATCGAGGGCCGTTGTCGGTTCATCCGCGATGAGAATTTCAGGATCGCAGGCGAGTGCCAGAGCGATCATCACGCGCTGTTTTTGTCCACCGGACATTTCATGAGGATAACTATTGAAGCGGCGTTCTGGTTCCGGGATGCCGACTTCGCTGAAGAGTTCAATCGTCTGCCGTTTTGCTTCTGCAAACTTGACGTTCTTGTGTCTCTGAATTCCTTCTGTGACCTGCACTCCAACACGGAAGACAGGGTTCAGGCTTGTCCCTGGCTCTTGAAAGATCATGCTGATGTCGCTGCCCCGGATGTTGCGCATCTCCTTTTCAGGTAGCTTGACCAAATCGCGACTCAGATAAGTGATGCTGCCACCAGCAATCGTGGCTGCTCGATCTGGGAGCAACCGCATGACAGAGAGGGACGTCACTGACTTTCCGGAGCCAGACTCCCCGACCAGTCCAAGAGTTTCTCCATGTTTGAGAGTGAGAGTGAGATCGTCTACGGCTTTGACGAGTCCGTCTTGCGAGTCGAAGTAAGTTTTCAGTCCATCAATTTCGAGAACCGGGGTCGCAGCATCCATTTCTAAAACCTCTTACGTCCGTGTCGTGATTATACCTGTCAGCTTTGCGAGAGGAACTGTTGAAAGATACTCAGTGTTTTCTCGCTCACGTGATGTTCGATCCCTTCGGCATCGATTTCCGCGACTTCCTTTGGAACTCCCAAGGCAACCAGGAAATCGTACACAACTTCGTGTCGCTCTCGCGACGATTTTGCGAGCGCCTCTCCCACTTTTGTCAATTCGATGGGGCGATAAGGTTCGGTGAGTACAAAGCCTTCTTTTTTAAGGCGGCTAATAATGCGAGTCACGGTGACGTGTGAGACATCGAACCGCTTGGTCAAGTCGACAACCCGGCAACTTCCCTGATCGTTGATAATCTCCCAAACGGCTTCGACGTAGTCTTCAGCCGTTTCGGTGGCATGGTCGTCGCGCGTTCGACGGTGCCGTTTCGAAATTTTCTTTTGCTCGTTCATCATGCTGTTGCTGACCCGTCCATGTCGTTCAGGCTGGTTTCACTGTTCGTGAGATCGGCAGAATAGTCTTTACAGCCCAAAAACCAAATAGGGAACAGGGCGATATTTTTCAGAGGCGATCGTGCCTGTCTGGATCAGGTTTCTCAGAACCTGTTTGAAAATTGAGTTTCGCCCCTCACCCTCTCCCCAAGGAGAGGGGGCAAAAGTTGCCGCTCTGCGGCAACTTTCCAGGGTTGAACTGCGCGGCCCTAGAGCAATCGCGACTGCGTCTCCAATCCCGGGATCGGCATCGTTCTTCCGTGAGCGCCTACATATCTTGCGCCATCGACAATTCGTCTGCGGATGTGTCCGCTCCGAGAGTCTTGGAGATGGAATCAAAGGTAATTTCTTTATCCAAACGGGACGCGATGTTCCCGAGGTGACACAGGATCGAACTGTTCTGCCCGTCGTTGAGGGTGGCGACAGGGGGTGTTCGAGTTCGAACAGATTCAAGGAAGTTCGTCACCTGAGATTGCTTGATCTCACTGGCGTTTGCGTGACGCTCTTCATGGTGGTCGTAGACCTTCCAACCACTTCGGTCAACAACCAAAGTTCCCAGGTCTCCATAGAATGCAGCTCCGGAGGAGCGGCCTTCGATCCCGCGGTTGGACCATTGGCGGTGTTCCCAAATCACTTCGACATCTTCGTAGTCATAGTGAACAGTTAACGTGTCTGGCGTTTCTCGATCATCGTGAAAGCTACGTTTGCCGCCGGTTGCGATGACTTTCCTCGGAAGGTCCAGATCGAGTGCCCAGCGGACAACATCAAGATGTTGAACACCCCAAAGCCCGAGTTCGCCAGAACCATAGTCCCAGAACCAGGGCCAGTGCTGGTGAAATCGATTCGGTTGAAACGGCATGTCTGGAGCGGGGCCAAGCCAGCGCTTGTAATCAACACCGAGTGGTGGGCGGGTTTCTGCGCAAAGTCCAATGGATTTCCTTCGATGCATCGCCCACGCTTTTGCCAGATGAACCTTGCCCAAAAATCCGCTGCGAATGAGTTTGACTGCTGATTGAAAATGGAGACCACTGCGTTGCGGTAAACCGACTTGAACGATTTGCTCAGTGTTGTCTGCCATCTGGCAAATCCATTCACCTTGCTGGATTGTGTGGGCGACAGGTGTTTCCAGAAAAAGATCCTTGCCAGCCAACAGCACATCCACTCCCATCCGAGCATGCCAATGATCCGGAGTTGCAACGAGAACAGCGTCGAGGTTCTCCCGAGTCACGAGTTGCTCGTGCTGGGTGATGATGACAGGCTTCGATGTTTGCTGAGACTCGATTTCATGTTGTGCCATCGCAAGAACGCGAGCGTCGACATCGCAAATCGCGGTCACTTCGGCAAGCTTTGAGTGAGCAACTGCCGCGGCAAGGTCCATTCCTTGTGAGCCCAGCCCGATGATCCCGACTTGAAGTCGCTCATTGGGAGAACGAGCGGCTCCCAGACTCATTGCACCAGCGGCGAGTCCGGCAGCGTTTCGGGCGCTGTTCTCCAAGAACTCGCGACGATTGCAATTCAGCTCTGTCTTCTTTGATTTCATGTCGAATATCAAATTTCTATGAATACGATTTTCCCCCCGAATTGTACCAATTCTAGACGAAGTTCACCAGAAAAATCGTGAGATTACCTCTGTCACTCAATGATATCGATCTCTCAGGCACTGTGGTCAGTCCGTTTGTGCCGACGATAGTGATTCATTCGAAACGTAGTGAGACGAAGTCAGGAAATGGTCCGCGCGTAGTGGTCGCCCTTGAAATAGGCTATCCAAAAGTAAGTTTAACCGAATGGCGAAATCGAGATGCGCGAAACTTCCTCTCGCATGGTAT
>DAOUPA010000353.1 GCA_030626405.1 Planctomicrobium sp. | reverse complement strand
TTGAGTAGCGGCTTTTGTTGAACGTTTCCTGGGTGAGGAGACCTTTTTTCTTGGCATAATCCTGTCGGCTTCCATACAGTTTCGAATGAGAATTCAATGAACGCTGCTGAAGGTTCGAGACGCCCACGCGGTGAAACCCGGCGCGCTCAAAAAATGGATTAATGTGTCCCATCTGGGCGAGAGTTTCAATCCACGGCATCCCGCTGAGTTCACAAGAGCGTCGTACGAATTTGCCGGCAACTCCGGCTCCACGGAATGTTGGGTGAATCACAACGCGCGAGAGTGTGATCAACTGTTTATTCAACGTCTGCATGGACGTTCGCTCCCATTTTCCGGAGCGGCCAAAGAACTTGTTGCGCATCGCGAGGCATTTTGGAGGCGAAAGGAAAACACAAATTCCGATCGGAATTTCGCCCCACCAGAGCAATGTCATGTAGCGGACGAGACCGAGTGAGTGGCACCGGTAATGCCACCGAGCGAAATACGGCCAGTCGGCTTTGGAGGCGGTGGATATCCAGAATTCGTCGGCAATGGAGAGTCTTTTTTTTTACAGTTCTCCGCACCTGCCTGAGTGACTTTAACCTGACCATTGAGTTGGCAGCGAACATGAACATCCGGCGAAAGGTCGGCGGCAATGTCGTCGTGTGTCGTCGCCAGTAGGAAGCCTGTCTTCGATTGGTCCGACATTTTCCTGATGTTGAACGAGATCACTTTCGCCAGCGTTCGGTGCAGCGTCGCCGTATATTCATCGGCAACGATCCATTTCGATTTCGTCGCCAGTGCCTTCGCCAACTGGAAGCGATACCTCTGGCCGTCCGAGAGTTCCTGCGGAGTCCGCAGCAAGAGGTGTGCTTCTCCAAGCCCGCAAGCCGAAAGCAGTTGCAACGATTCTTCGAACGGCAGGTCAAGTGAATCCACCAGCAAACGCTTTCCCAGATCAATCTCACCGAGTGAAACAACGTTCTGACCGCTCGCTTCAAGGGAACTGCGCAATGCCTTCAATAAAGATGATTTCCCGGAGCCGCTTTCACCAGTAAAGAGAACAATATCCCCGTCTTGAACAGGAATTTCCAGATCACTGGCAATGACGTGTTCACCCTGTTCAAAGTCGATGCCGAAGTAATCCATGACCATCGCGGATTGCGTGGAGTTGGTCTTTGGAAGAAACTGATGACTCGCTGAAATTTGCATACTGTCTCGGGAATGGGCTGGGGATAAGGGATCGAGGGGCAAGGGGAAAAATGGGCATGTGATTGCTTCGACAACGTCGGTGCCATGTCCACCCTGCTTCGCGATGTGGACATGGCACCGGTTTTGTCGCGATGCCACTCCGCCTCACAGGTTCACATGCAAGCGAGTCGTTGGACACTTGGCAAGAATTCCGTCGAGCATGGCGCGAACTTCTTCCCATTCATCGCGCGGGACTTCAAGAGTGACGCAAACGGTATTTTGATCCTGCTCGCTTTCGTCTTCGGTCGACGAGCCGTCATCCCATGCTGGAGCGAGGACGAGATCGCTCAGTTGTTGGTTATCAAACCCGGTGAGTGTTGCGTCGAACTCCGGCAGCGATTGCAATTCCGAGACAAGGTCAACGAGCTTCGCGGCGTCCCAGTCACTACCAACGCTGGCGTTGTTGAGCGTGACATTAAGCGCCTTCTCTTTCTCCAAGGACAGATCAACGACAACGCAGTCGACCTCCTTCTCTCCGCGATGCTTGAGGACGGCGAGTCGCTGATGCCCGGAAACGATGTGACCGGTGCTTCGATTCCAGACAATCGGTTGCACGAGTTCAAACTCGTCGAGAGAGCGCTCCAACTTCTCCCAGGCTTTATCTCCTGGTTTCAAGACCAATCGTGGGTTGTAAGGAGCAGGTTTCAGTTCCACGACGGATCGCGTTTCAATGATCATGTTGTTTTCGGTATCCGGACGAATTCGTAGGCTGGGACTCGTCCCAGCAGTGAGGACTTGAATCTGTGAAATGATTGTGCCATGCCCATATCGCGTCAGCAGGATGGGCATGTGATTGCTCCGACAACGTCGATTCATGTCCACCCTGCTCCGCGATGTGGACATGGAACCGGCCCTACTCAAACTCAGCGTGAGACTGGCGGCGCAAACTCAAAGAATGTCCGGGTCAAGGTCCAGGAATTCGGGAGAGGCTTCGAATTCTTCCTGAAGTTCTTTTTTAATCCTCGCCAGACAACGAGTCACATGACCCTTCGGGTGCCCGAAGACATTCCCGATTCTCTCCAGCGGCCAGCCAGCGTTTTCGCGGAGGGCCAGCATGGCGAGGTACTTCCATTTTCGCTCGTCTTTGCCTGCAAAGTTCTCGTGGATCAGTTTCCAGAATTCATCAGGACCAGTGCGTGGTAAGAGAATTTTTGTTCCGTTGCGACGTGTTACGGACATCCTGCCTCCGTTGCTCAAGTGAAAGATGACCGGCATTTAACATCATGTTGTCATGTTGCGCACGCTTTAATTGCGCAACATCGCCAGCCGCGAGCAAACAGGGTGACTCTGGTAAAACGGTTTTGAAAAGAGCAGAGTCAAAGAAAATTTCGTGATCAAACTTCAACATGCGAGAAACAGCATTGCCGCACACTTAAAGTGTGCGGCTAAAAAATGAACATTCTTTTCATTTCTATCCGGTGAAGTAATCCGGAGCAGCGCCTGCTTTCCATTTGATGTTGCAGCCGATGCTTGGTTTTTGATCTTCCGTGACTGGGTTGCCAGCCAGGATTGCATCGCAGGCTGCACGTAAATCTTCTCCAGTGACAGGGATGCCAGAGTCCGGTCGGCTGTCGTCGAATTGTCCGCGATAAACGAGTTTGTGATCGTTATCGAACAGAAAGAAATCCGGCGTACAGGCAGCCCGGTAAGCTTTCGCGACGTCCTGAGTTCCATCGTAAAGATATGGGAACGTGTAGCCGGCGCTAGCAGCTTCTTCTTTCATTTTCTCGGGACCATCCTGCGGATAGTTTCCAACATCATTGGAGCTAATGCCAACGACACTCAAGCCTTTGCTGAGATATTCGCTGCCGAAGGAGGCCAACGCTTCGCGAAGGTGAACTACAAATGGGCAGTGATTACACATGAAGACGACCATCAGCGGCTTCCCTGAGAAATCGGCAAGCGAGACATCGCTACCATCAACATTCGGAAGAGAAAAACCGGGGGCGTCGCTTCCAAGCGGAAGCATTGTCGAAGCTGTTTTGACCATGATTGATTCCTTAATGTTAAATATCCGTGCGTGTTTTGTTTATTTCACCGTCGTTCCGAGCAGTTCGATATCGTCCCATTGCCCGAGGTCGTCAAACGAACCGAGACCGATTTGTCCCCAGAGGAACTCTTTATTGTGAGTGACCATCTGCGGGTGATCCATGTCGTCAAAGTAAATTTCAATCAGCCCGTCGGCAACCTTGCGAACGATTTTGACTGTGTGCCAAGTGTCATCTTTCCAGGGAGTGCCTGCGTTGGTCTTCTCGCTGATCTTGATTCGAGGGGCGTTATTGACGATGAAGATTTGGTTCGCATGATCATCTGTCTTTTGCCCCAGATGTACGTAGTAAAAGTTCGCAGGATTCTGATATCCAAAAAAGAGGCACATATCCCGATGTGCGCGAGAAGTTTGCAGTGTCTTCACTTTCACTGTCAGTACGAAGTCGGAAACGTTCACATCTTTACGCAGCGAGATACTGTGAGGGCTGCGGTGCGGCGGCTGATAGTCGCTTTTGCCGAGGAGATGGAAAACGTGATTGTCGCCGTCCAGGCTGATCTTCCATTTCGCAGTATCGGTCGGTTGCCATGCGGAGGTGCCGTTTTCGAAGTCATCCGCGAAAATGATTGGTTGCTCACCATCCGCAGCAAAACCAACATTGCTGATGAGAACGACAAACATAAACAGAATACGTCGCATCCGGTCGCCTCTCTAAATTAGGTCACTTCTTTGAAAATCTCTACTTCAACTCTGTTAAAGCTACCGCGAAAGCTGTGTTGTCTGCAACTCACGAGTTTTGCATTCTAGAGGGCCGGGTTTCAATAATTGAAATCCAAGAGGTGTTGTCTATGTGGCATCGTTACTTGAGAAGTTCCAAGCTTGGGGCCTGATAGACCAGAAAGAGCGCACCCAGAACGAGCAAGATCACCAGGAAGGCGTCTGGTTCGATCAGGAAGTACCTCTTTTCAGCGCGATAGAGTAATCCAACAACAGCGACAGAAGTCACAATGATCACCGCCGTGGCAGTGACAAGGTGAACGATTGAAGCAGCTGCCAGGATCGGCGTTGGAGATGCGACATCGACCAAGGAAACAATGAAGATGTTGATGCAATTGCTTCCAAAGACGTTCCCGACTGCCATGTCGAAAGCACCGATTCGCAGCGCCATATAAGTTGTGATAATCTCAGGCAGAGAGGTGATCAGCGCGACGAAAACTGTTCCGAAGAATGTCTCTCCCAGACCAGTTTCTTTCGAAAGTTTTTCAGCCACGCGGGCCAGTTCTGGAGCAGCGAGGAAGATCGCCAACCCGGCCGCAAAATAAATTTGTAGGGCCCGCCCCAAGGGCATCGTTGTTGACGCTTCCAGTGCTTCCTTTGGCGACTCGGTCGGGAGCTGTTGATCGTTGTAAATTAGACGCATTCCAGCTAGGTACACAATGGCGATACACCAGGTTGCAATGCCTAATCTCAGAAAGCTTGTTTCCGTTTCAAGTAAAATTCCAAGCAAAACGATTGAAGAAAGAAGAATGCACATCACGGCTGAAATCGCATGCGCCGCCGCGTGACGCGAGAGCATGCGGCCTTTTGTTCGCGTGAAAATGTCCATCACTGCGAGAATGAGCAAGTTGAGTAGACAACTTCCCAGTAGTGACCCCATCGTTAAATCAATCGCGCCAATGGTGACGCCAGTCCAGCCGACGACCAGTTCCGGAACGCTTGTCGCGCCTGCCAACAAAATCAGGCCTGCCATCGAATGACCAATTTTCGCGCCTTCGGCAATCGCATCCGCTGAATTAGCAAGAAAGTACGCTGCGATGACAACCACCAGCGAAAGTCCAAGGAACAATACAATCAGTGTCAGCACGTCAGGTCGTCTCGTTCGGGGTGGAGAAGATGTTGCTGGTGAGAATAACGATTCCGTACGCTGTTGGATCAGAAAATTAGAAAATTTTCTACTCGAATGAACAAGATTTGTGGTCCGTATCGAGCCATCACTTTCAATTTTTCTCAGTCAGTCATCCAGATCGACTGCATTAACGAGAAAGTCTCAGGCGATGCAGTCCGAAGTTCTCCACGCACAAACGGATAAAAGTCGTTCGTGCCGAGGAAGGCTTCGCTCATTTCTGCGAAGAATTCTTTCTCGTTTGTGAGTGCATAGTGCTCTCGCTGACGACCATTGATGTGCAGAACCGATTCATATTCACCGGTGGCTTTCAATGATCGGTACGCCTTGCGAATCCCATCGTGGTCCCAGCCCAGGAATTGATCGTGGTAAGCATGCGCCAGTTCGTGGAGCAATGCCCAGGGCTGAGCGTGGTTCGCGATATGATCGACAAACCGATCCGCTCTCGGAATATGGACAGCCTTCACCATTTTTACGTCGTATCCGTGATCACGAAGCCAACCCTTGCCGGGATGATATTGCATGCTGGTCAATTCATGTTTGTAATCAATCCAGATTGGAATCGTCTGTAACTGTTTAATCCGTTTCGCTGGAAGACGCAAAGTGATCTCGAATAGCTTGTCATCAAGAAGTCGCAGAGCCTTTCGGCCAATTTCCTCACCATCGGAACCTGTGAGAAGTTCGCGGTCGACGAAAACTTTCCAGGCAGCGATCATTTGAGTTTCATGGTCGGCAATCTTGTAATTCTGCGAATCATCGGCGCCGTAGAGAATTTCAGATGCAAAAACCATCAGAAGAAACAGCGACAGCGATTTGGTATTCATAGTGTTACTAAGCTGTGAAAACGATATGAAACTTGTGAAATGAGTTGGCGCATTGTGATGACTTTGAAATGCAGCGTCGAGGAACTTGATCGATGCGAAACGATAAATCACTGGTCTCGAACAGTTGACGGTTGCAGGCAGGCACGCTCAACTCTACTGCAAGATGCTCAATGAGCTTTATGCAACACCTATCGAAGAAGTGAGCTGCGAATGCGTCCTCAAATTTCTGCGTTTCCGAAGTGCTATCTCGACGACATTGCCGGGACGCGGACGATGTCTGTTTTTGACTGGATCGAGATGGCGAAGGGGCTGCCTGCCGCTGGGCTGGAGATGTACGATGGCTTCTTCACCAGCACGGATCAGGGATACCTGAACAAACTTCGCGATGCGATCCATGACGCCGGGTTCGTGATGCCGATGCTCTGCTGCTCTCCTGATTTTACAAATCCGGATGAAGCAGGGCGTAAAGCGTCCATCGATCGCGAGATTGAGATGATTAAGGCGTGCCATCACCTTGGAGGGGAAGGGAGTGTCTGCCGTGTCTTGAGTGGTCAGCGGTATCCAGAAGTCAGCCGGCAACAGGGAATCGAATGGGTCTGCGAATGCTTTGAACAACTGCTGCCGGTGGCGAAGGAATACGGCATTATTCTCGGTCTGGAAAATCACTACAAAGATGGATTCTGGAAGTATCCGGAGTTTGCACAGAAGCAGGATGTCTTTTTGGAATTACTGGCAGCGTTTCCGGAGCGAGAATTCTTCGGAGTGCAGTTTGATCCGTCGAACGCCGTTGTCGCCGGGGATGATCCGGTGGAACTCCTTCGCAATGTCGCCGACCGTGTCGTGAGTATGCACGCGAGTGATCGGTATCTTGCGGAAGGCGCGACGCTCGCTGACCTCCTGCAAAGCGATGGAACGATTGGGTATTCCGAATCACTCTTGCATGGAGTGACCGGTCAGGGACTCAATGATTACGATGCGATTTTTTCGATTCTGGCAGAGAACAACTACACAGGCTGGATCAGTATCGAAGATGGCATGAACGGTCTCGGCGAAATGAAAGAGTCGCTGGGATTTCTACACATGATGGTCGAAAAATATTTCCCTGAGGATTGAGATGAGCCAAGTACGAACTGGAATTATTGGTTGCGGCAAAGTTGCTGAACTACACGCTGTCGCTTTAAGTCAACTTGCCGAGGCAGACTTTGTTGCCGTTTGTGATTTCCAAATGAGCCGCGCGCAACAGTTCGCCGAGCAGTATCAAACGCAGCCATTTGATTCCGTGGAGAAGATGATTGATCAGGCAGGGCTGGACGCGGTCATGGTTTGCACGCCGCATCCGCTGCATCAGGAACCGACGG
>DAOUPA010000720.1 GCA_030626405.1 Planctomicrobium sp. | reverse complement strand
TGTCTTCTACGACCGGATGCCGATTGCCGAAGTTCTTTCTCACACCTCCGGAGACGACACTTTTTTACGATACCGCTTACGAACAGGAACTGATCGGAAAATCTGAACCGGGCCACGAGAGTCTGGACTATGATTTCAAATGGCGCTATCGAGATTCACTTGCTGAACCGGTCACCGTAGTGGCGTACGAAGAGGACGTTTCTTCGAAGTGGAACATCCTATTTGCGACGAATCGAACTTTGCAGTTGAATGACCAGACTCAAGCGGTGAGTTACGAGAACGATTACTCAGAGGACCTGCGCTATGGCCAGTGTTCGGTGACTCTCACTGAGCCGGGTGAAGAGGAACTCGTCGAAACTCGTCCAGATGGCATCTTCGGGAAATTTGTTGATGTGCTTCCGAAACCGTGGCAAGAGGAAATTGCCTTCGAGGAAGAGAAGTACACGAACGTCGATGATGTTGCGCCGCTGGCTGACCGAGAGTTTTACCAACGCCTGAATGCACAAGTTGTTGCTTCGCGACAGAAGGATGTGTTGGTCTTCGTGCATGGCTTCAACGTGGATTTTAAATCGTCGGTCAGTCGACTCGCACAAATCTCTCGCGACATGCCATTCAACGGAGCTGTTGTTGCCTACAGTTGGCCGTCGCAAGGAGGCGTCGAGAATTACAAGCAAGACGGTGAAGTCGTCAACGATTCTGTGACACCGTTCATGCAGTTCCTGAATGATCTCGAAGCGAATCTCTCTGAGGCTGCGAAGGTGAGCATTGTTGTTCACAGTATGGGGAATCGACTGGTGATTCGCAGTGTTTCACGTTTGGGTGACCCACAGATTGGCAAGCCACCTCGTTTTGAAAACGTCGTCTACTGCGCACCGGACGTCGGCGTTGAGGAGTTCAAGCGACTTGCCCCGCTCACAATGCCACATGCAAAACGGACAACTCTTTATCGCTGTCTGAACGATTCGGCGTTGATTGTCTCTTCTTATAAAAATGGAGAAGAGCGCGCTGGTGGTTCACTCGCACCGGTGATCATCGACGGCCTCGATACCATTGAGTGTGCCGCGATTGACACCAGCATCCTCGGCCACTCCTACTACGGCAGCAACCCGCACATGCTTCGAGACCTCTTCTGCATCGTCAAAGAAAATAAGTCGGCAGCAGAACGCCCTTGGATGAAAAAGCAAACCATTCCCATCCTGGGGCATTACTGGATCATTGCCGGTTGGCCGGTCCAACTCGAATGGGCCTGGCACTTCGATGATTCGCCCGCGAGCATCATTCAGGCCAGATACGAGGCGGATCGGAAATGAATCGGCACCTGTTAGACTCAGAACTCCAGATAGGAATTGGGTCGAATAGAAATAGATGATGGTCAGTTCAATCTCCGTGCTTTACTTTTTCTGGTGATCACCTCATCAAATAGTGTGCTTCGATGAAGCCTCAGTGAAGAGTAGATGCTTGGCGGAGAGCCTGCTTGATGTGATATGGTGGCGATGATGATTCGATCTCGAATGAACAACACGTCAAAGGTACGCAATGAAAACAGCATGGGCGGCTCGGGTATCTGACGACGCTGTAACGGCACTTGGCCGGTATCGATTATTGACGAATATCGATGCTGCTCGAGGCGAGAGCGAGTGTTGGCTGCGAGGTCCGGCGTTGACGGATGAACTGGAGTTGTTGCTGCGGACGCTGCCAGATGGGGAATTGTTTTTGGTTCTGGATGATGGTCAACTCATGCCGATTGACCGCCGCGTTCCGGATGGCGTGCTACCGCAACTTCGCTGGCAACCGATCCGCGACGCTATCTCGCCGACGCTGCCGACGTCTGGTTTTGCTGGTAGGTTGACTGACAAAATTTCGATCAAACTTGTGCGTTCCCACGAAGAACGTCCGGCAAATGTGCTGGTAGTTTCGTTCTCTGAATTTCAGGCATGGGCAGAGAACGCGCCTGTAGTTCGATTGCAGCGGTTGCGATTTGCGACTCGTCACGATGGAAATACGATCATTCATGGCGAACCGATTCCATCTCTCAGCGGGAAAAGATTCACCGAACAATCCGGCATTGCGGTTCCACTTGGAATGTCCTGGAATCCGTTTCTTGATGCCGAACAACTGGCGAAACGCTGGCGGCTCGACCAAGGTGACATTGCCCTTTGGACCGATGTTGGACGCGAACGCATCACGGCGGATCAGTTTGTTGCCTGCCAGCGGTCATCGATTTTGGCGACGGCTCGTTCACTGGTAGGGGCTTCGTGATGGGACAATTGACGCACGCACAACGCTACCTCACCGCGCCGAATCAATCATTCTGGCGTTGGTCAGAAGATGGGAAAGAAATCGAATGGAGCGACGGCACGACCATCGCTTTTCGAGAAGAAGTCACCACCGTTTTAGAACGTCTGAAACCGGAAGGGTTGGCTCCACTGGACATGGTCGTCCTGTTGTTGGTGACCTGTCGAAGTTCGTGGATTCGCAATGAGAAGCAAATCGTCCGATTGATGGATACCATCGGTTCACGCTCAAAAATGCGGCAAGTTCAGAGGGACGAAGCATTGGTCGCTCTGGAACGAATCTCTTCACTACCGGATGAT
>DAOUPA010000203.1 GCA_030626405.1 Planctomicrobium sp. | reverse complement strand
CAGAAAGAGGTGGGTTTCAAAGTCTGGGAAGCGCCGTTCGAGGAACTGCGCTGGCCGATGATCACCAACCTGCGCATGGACCCGTTTGAACGCGCTTTCGATGAAACGAGCGGGTACGTGCATTGGCAAACGGAGCGTATTTTCGCGATCGCGCCCGCATCTGCCTACATTGCGAAGTGGTTGCAGAGCTTCCGCGAGTTTCCGCCCCGCATGAAGCCAGCCAGCTTCAGCCTCGAACGAGTAATGGAAGCTGCGACCTCCACCGGCAGCAACTGAAACTGACGGCGCGCTCCGCGAAACGCTGAATGACTCACACTGGGCCGCACCTGTTCATTCGAGTGCGGCCCTTGGAGTATCCTTCTGTTGTGATCGAGGTGAGGTCGTCCGGCATCCAACAACAGCAATCAAGATGCGGCTGAGCAGCCCGCTACCACTGGCGAGTCGAAATAAGCCTCTTGTCCGGAACGTCACGCAAAACTCACTCCGCTGCAGCTCCATTGCATTGATTGTCCGAGAAACTCCATACGTTAATTGACTCAGCCAAGAACCCACCGTTTTTTGAGATCCTAACCGAGTGAACCACGATCTTAATAGTATTTTTTTCGCTTCAAATTCAGCACTCTGTATGCGAATCAGTTCCGACAAAAAGGCCTCTCGTCGTTGTACGACAACAACTCTGATTCTTGAGTAAAAGTCTCCAGCAACATTCTCACCTCCATTTTCCAATAGCTAAAAAAGTGCTGACCGTCCCTTTCGGGACGGTCGTTTGGATGCACCAGTGAAGACAATTACGTCTTCTGCAACACGTTATTCTTTCAGCAGGTTGTGCATGGACGTCGATGACAGTTAATTGAATGGCATAGTTTTTGACCAACGCATTGCAGGCCACATTATCAATGGTCTCACCAGCTTAAGACCAGCGTTGTATTTGAACCGATACTCCAATTATCATGACCATCCGAGTCTTCCCTGTTTTTTGACTCCTCGGTCTTTCCACAATCTCGCCATTGTCACTAATAGACGGTGAGTATAGACTGAATTGGACGGTTTCTTGCGGATTCCCTCATCTTGATGTTCTAAACCAACGGGCAAACGGAAGCCCCTCCGTATGGCATTGTACCCAACACAGAACACCATTGCTGCAAGACGTTGTGTCATTGCCTGTTGTCTAGTTGGGTTCTGCGCGATATTGATTGCTGGATCTGTTGTGGCGACTCCACCTGAGATGGTGAAATCCTCAGACACTGAAACCTCTTTCGACTCGTCGATACACAGCTTGGTGAAGAATTACTGCCTGGACTGCCACAATCGTGACGATCAAGGTGGTGACCGTTCGGAAGGTCGCCTTGATCTTGAGTCGCTTCTCACACAAGACATTGCACAACATTCCAAACACTGGGAGCAGGTCGTGCAGAAACTGCGATCTAAGCAGATGCCGCCATCGGGAAATCCACTACCGTCACCGAAGATGCTTGGTTCTGCGTTGTCGAGTCTCATCGGATCGTTGGACAAAGCCGCCTTGGAAAAACCGAATCCCGGACGAACGGAGACATTTCGTCGGCTGAATCGAATTGAATATCAAAATGCTATTCGCGATCTGCTGGCCTTGGAGATCGATGCTTCGTCGCTCTTACCAGCAGACGAATCAAGTCATGGCTTCGATAATGTGACAGTTGGCGATCTGCCTCCGACGCTCTTAATTCGTTACATTGCTGCAGCCCGCAAGATCAGCCGATTGGCGGTGGGTGGCTTTCGAAAGAATCCCGAGGGTCGCACCGTGCGCATTCGTGCCGACATCACTCAAGAGAAACATGTCCCAGGTCTACCATTGGGAACACGCGGAGGGGCGTTGTTGCGTCATACTTTCCCGCAAGATGGTGAATATGAAATCCACGCTCTCCTGGCTCGTGATCGCAACGAGCATATTGAAGGATTGAATGGTGCTCACGAAGTGGAGTTTCTCTTAGATCGCAAAAAGTTTGCGAAATTCAAAGTCGTGCCACCCAAGAGTCAACGCGAGTACTACTTCGATGACCAGCAGCTCATGACGAGGATTCAGGTGACGGCTGGACCGCACGACCTGGGTGTGACATTCGTCAAGAACAGATCGTCACTGTCGGAAAATAAACGTCAACCGCTGAATGCCCACTTTAATTATCATCGGCATCCGCGTTTAAGCCCTGCCATTTTCCAAATCTCGGTTACTGGTCCGTTTAAGCCAGGCCAAACTGGTCGCTCGCGTGAGACTCCCAGCCGCGAACGCATCTTTACAAGTTACCCCACAGATCCCGAGGAGGAAGAAGCGTGTGCCAAGCGAATCATTTCCGACTTGGCTAGAAGAGCATATCGGCGGCCCGTTCACGACAGTGACTTGGAAAGACCTCTGGAATTCTACCGAGAGGCACACACCGAGCATGGTTTCGAGGCGGGCATCGAGATGGCACTCAGCGCTATTCTGGTGAGCCCACGGTTTCTGTTCCGCATCGAACACAACCCGAAAGATGTGAAACTTGAAGAGGCCTATCTCATCAGTGAATTAGAACTAGCGTCGCGGCTTTCATTCTTCTTATGGAGTAGTCTCCCTGACGATGAATTACTGAGGCTGGCAGAACGTGGGGAACTGCGAAAGCCCGGCGTGCTTAAGCAGCAAGTACGACGTATGCTCTCCGACCCTCGCTCGTTGAGTCTTGTCGTCAACTTTGCGGGCCAATGGCTTCATCTTCGCAATCTCGATTCAATCACCCCAGACGGTCGACTCTTTCCCGATTTTGACGACAACCTTCGCCAAGCCCTACGACAGGAAACTGAGCTCTTTTTCCAGAGTATTATCGTAGAAGACAGAAGTGTGCTCGATCTACTCAAGGCCAACTACACCTATCTGAATGAACGACTTGCTAAGCACTATCGAATTCCTCATGTTTATGGAAGTCGTTTTCGCCGTGTGGAAATGCTAAACCAAAGTCATCGAGGCGGCTTGCTTCGCCATGGCAGCATTCTCACTGTGACCTCCTACGCTACTCGCACTTCTCCAGTGATTCGCGGCAACTGGATATTGGAGAATATTCTGGGCACTGCTGTGCCAGCTCCGCCAGCGGATGTACCAGCACTGGATGAAAACGTAATCGCCGCAGACCTCTCAATGCGAGAGCGTCTGGCCAAACATCGAGCCGATCCCGCATGTGCCAGTTGCCACGACTTGATGGACCCAGTCGGTTTTGCCCTTGAAAATTATGACGCGATTGGTCGGTGGCGAGATTTCGAAGCGGGGAAGCCAGTCGATGTCTCCGGCAAACTTCCAGATGGTAGTGAGTTGTCGGGCGTCCGCGAATTGGAAGATGCGATCCTCAAACATCCCGATCTGTTTGTCGGCGCATTCACCGAAAAACTTCTCACGTATGCATTAGGTCGGGGAGTTGAGCACTTTGATCGTCCTGCAGTCCGACAAGTGGTGCGAAATTCGAAAACCGAACAATATCGCTTTTCAGAAATTATCTTTAATGTGGTCAATAGCGTGCCATTCCAAATGAGGACATCCAAATGAGTTTCGTTTCAAAAAGGGCAATTGATAGGCGAACTGTGCTTCGAGGAATGGGAGCAAGTTTGGCCCTACCGCTGCTCGACGCGATGATTCCAGCAGCAACTGCTCTGGACAAGACGCCCGCCAAACCCGTACGGCGGATTGGATATGTCTTCATGCCGATGGGCTGTGATCTCACTCGTTGGACTCCCCCAGCTGAGGATAATCTTGAGAAGCTACCCTTCATTCTCAGTTCACTTGGCCCAGTTCGCGACTACGTGACGGTAGTCAGTAACCTGGAGTTGGCCAATGCCTATCCTGGCTCACATGCGACCTCAAATTCCGCATTTTTGAGTGCGGCCAAAGCCAAGCACACCGAGAGTACTGACTACTTTTTGGGTACGACCGCGGATCAAATTGCCGCGCAGCACATAGGTCGATTGACGCAACTGCCTTCGCTTGAACTTTCGATGGACCTAATGCAAACCGTTGGTCAATGCGACAACGGTTACGCGTGTGTCTATCAGAATAATCTTTCCTGGTCGTCACCAACGACCCCGCTCCCGTCGGAGGCGCATCCGCGAATTGTTTTTGAAAGCATGTTTGGCGAAGGAGGCAGTCCATCCGACCGTAAAACAGAACTCCAGAAAAGGGCCAGCCTGCTAGATTTCCTGGCGGAAGACATCGCTCGTCTCAACCGGGAGGTGGGAGCCGGTGATCGAAACAAAATCAGCCAGTATTTGGATTCTGTCCGTGAAGTGGAACGACGCATCCAGAAAGCCGAACGCAATGTGGAAGATAGCCCACAACTCGATTTGGATCGCCCGCTGGGTGTTCCTGCATCCTATGCCGATCACGCACGGCTGATGTTTGACTTACAAATCCTGGCAATGCAATCCGACATGACACGAGTCATCACATTTCAATTGGCGAGGGAAACCAGCACACGTAGTTATCCCGAGATTGGTGTTCCAGACTCGCATCATCCTCTTTCGCACCATGGCAATGACCCGAAAAAAGTCGAGAAGATTGCCAAGATTAATCAGTTTCACGTTTCTTTGTTCGCCGACTTTCTAAAGAAACTCAAGAATACAGCAGACGGAAATGGTTCGCTACTTGATCATTCGCTCTATCTCTACGGCAGCGGGATGGGCAACCCTAACGTGCATGATCATTCGAATTTGCCGATTTTGGTTGCCGGCGGTGCTGCAGACGGCATGAAGGGTGGACGCCACATCCAATGCGCTAACCCCACACCGCTGGCCAATCTACACCTGACGTTGCTTAATAAAGTGGGAGTGAAAATTGAGAAGTTTGCCGATAGCCAAGGGCAAGTTGACTCACTATTCGAGCCGCTGTCGATCTGATGACCAAAACGAGTACAACCCGACAAAAAATCCGAAGAGGGCAAGGCCCATGCGATTGATCCGGAGAATCAATTTCTTAGTTGCATTGATGTTCACCGCGTCTTGCTGTGTGGCATACAGTGCCGATTCAGAGCTTGCCAGCTCCGCCCTTGTCGATTCTGTGGAACGGCAAGACAAAAAAACTGTCCGCACATTGCTCGACCAGAATGTTGACGTCAACGTGGCTCAAGTCGATGGCATGACTGCTTTGCACTGGGCCGTCTACTGGGATGACATTGACACAACAAAAGCAATCATCGAAGCCGGAGCCGACGTTCAATGCAAGAATCGATATCGTGTCACACCACTTTCACTGGCCTGCACCAATGGCAACAACAGGCTGGTCCAATTGTTGCTGGAAAAGGGAGCCGATCCGAACAGTACACTTCCTTATGGCGAAACGGTTTTAATGACGGCAGCGAGGACGGGACGCGTCGGGCCAGTTGTTTCACTGTTGGACAAAGGCGCGAAGGTAAATGCCAAGGAGAACAGCGATCAAACAGCCGTCATGTGGGCATCTGCTGAGGGCCACTCCCGTGTGGTTGAAGTGCTCATTAAAGCAGGTGCCGACTTCCGCACGCCGTTATCATCTGGCTTTGCGCCCCTCATGTTTGCTGTTCGAGAAGGACACGTAGAGGTAGCGAACTTACTGCTACTTTTCGGTGCCGATGTGAATGAGGCAATGCAGCCCACAGAGTCGACTGGGGCTAAACGACCACGGAAAGGCATGACTCCGCTGTTGCTTGCAATTGAGAACGGGCATTTTGAACTTGCGGTCAAGTTACTTGTCGCTGGTGCTGACCCCAACGAGTCACGAACTGGCTTTACGCCGTTGCACACGCTCACATGGGTCCGGAAACCGGATTTCGGTGACAACGAAGCAGGCAACCCGCCGCCCATCGGTTCAGGAAATCTCACCAGCTTGCAGTTTGCTCGCATACTTGTCGAGCATGGTGCTGACGTCAACTTGCGAAAGAAGAACGGAAGTGGTGGCAGAGGTCGGTCTGGTAAAAAAGGCACGACAGCGTTTATGTGTGCTGCTGGTACTGCCGACGTGGCATTTCTTAAACTGCTCGTGGAACTAGGCGCTGACCCGACGATTCCGAACGAGTCGAATTGCACACCCCTCATGATGGCCGCTGGTATTGGAGCCGGTTCATCTGGCGATGATGCAGGTTCCGAGCTAGAGGCGTTGGAATCAGTCAAATATCTGTTACAACTTGGCGCCGACATTAACGCTGTGGATGACAGCCGAGAAACCGTCATGCACGCGGCCGCCTACAAAAGCTATCCTAAAGTGGTCAAATTCCTGGCCGATTCAGGTGCGGACATCAAGGTTTGGAGTCGGAAAAGCAAAGCCGGCAGGACACCTCTTTCGATTGCTCAGGGATACCGACCAGGAAACTTCAAACCCTCATTCGAGACCGCCAATGCAATCAAAAAAGTGATGATTGCCCAAGGAGTCACTCCACCGGCACCACCTAAAAAACGCGAGAGCAATTATCGCGATTGAGTCCCCAAAATGTGATGCGGCACCCGACAATACAATCGAACCAGTGGTTATCCGGTTGACCTGTAGACACATCGGTCAGTAAACGTGGCGCTTGACGGAAGGATTGTGACAGAATAAAAGCGAAGCACCCAGATGATCACTTGTTGTCAGATGTTCAGTCTGTTGGTCTTTTGACTTTCAGTCAGAACTTCAAGACAGCGAAGGACGAGTGTTCACAAACACGCAGCAGACTTCAAAGTTCGCATTGTGAAGCGAAACACCGGGCGGAGATTAGTCGCATCGTGTCCTGAAAGGCGAGATCAGCAAGAGAGCGGCGTGCCGAGAAAACGAGCTCCACTGGAGCACTCTCGAAAAAATCCTCACTTCCACAGAGCCACAGGCATTTCGAAAACCAAAGCCTCTAGGTTCCAAGCTCAATCCCTTCCTCCCGATCATCGAGGAGACCTGCACTGGGGGATAAGAACATCGCTGAACTACTGTTCAACGTCCTGCGTTCATCAAAGTAGGGCCACAACATTCCCATCAACTGAACCGTTTGATGTCACAGCGAAGAACCGACCGTCATTTGCTTCGAGTCCCATTTTCCCATACGTTTTTCGGTTCAGCGAATCTGTCCCAAGTACGCCATACGTTTCTTCGGAATCTCGTCCGATTTGGCACCGATCTGGAAAAGCCGAAGATAGTGGTGAAATGCTCAACGACATTGGCAACGTTTTTTGACTTGGCCACCATTGCAGCTTCGATTCACCGGACGATGTGATCTACGCGCACAAGCGAGTTACTTCGGATGCGCGGGAACGCTACCGAAAACCTTCCGCACCCGCTCAGCAAGTTGTTGTCCGACCTGGTCTTCCTCATCCGCGATTTCATGTGCTCCAGCGTTCAGCAATTCCCAATGACGATCGTGGTAGCGGCAGCGAACAATGGTATGTGCATATGGGGCGAGATCGCGGACGTGATAGACTAATTGTCGCGTTGTGTTGTGGTCCGGTATCACAAGGACCACGACGCGTGCGCGATGAATTCCAGCGTGCTCCAGAACTTCGGTTTGCGTCGCATCACCCAAAATTCCCCTCAGACCGTAGCGATTCGCGATGGCCACGTTATCTGGATCTAGGTCCACGACTACGATGCGACCTTGATGTGGGTCTATCAAGCCTTCTGCGACTCGCTGGCCGGCGGGACCGAAACCGATTATCAAGATAGCGTCAGAAGTAGTTGGTACGGACTCACCGTCATGTGGCAAACTCCCTACGTCCTCGGAATCGCGGCTGGCACTAATGCGGGAAATACTTGTCGCTAACCACGCTCCAACGCGAGGTGCAGCTGCGACGAGGTAGGGCGTCAGAAGAAGGCTGATGATCGTCGCGGAAACCAATGCGCGAAATGTCGCGGCAGACATAAGGGCAACGCCATCGACTTGTGTTTGAGCTATCGTCGCCAGTACAAACGAAAACTCACCGATCTGAGCGAGGCACAGCCCGGTCGCCGCTGCATAGCGCCATGGTTGTCCGAAAAGTCTGGCCAGAACAGTTATGACCAGCGGTTTACCCACCACGATTGCCACCACGATTCCGGCAACGAGCAACCAATTCTGGAACAACCACCGGGGATCGCCGAACATGCCAATCGAGGCAAAGAACAACGTGACCAAAATTGTACTCAAAGGCCGGACATCAGCACGAATTTGCGTTGCGAAGGGAGAGGCTGCCAGCAAGACACCTCCAGCAAAAGCTCCGAGCGAAGGACTGAGTTTTAGCTGATGTGCTGCCCAGGCAGACCCAAGTGCCAGAATCATGGCTAACAAAATCGGTAGGTCACGATTGCGCTGCCAAACTCGTTGATTGAATAGGCGAGGCGCCACGAACGTGAACAAAACATAGAAAGTGCCGACCAGCGCCACCGCCAGCAACACGTTTATCGACAACTTGCCCGCCACGCTGCTGAGTGATTGCTTTCCCGCCATGGCGCTGACCGCGAGCATCATGGGGACGACGGCGACATCCTGAACCAAGAGAATCCCCAGAGCGGTACGTCCGTGAATCCCCTCCAGTTCCGCGCGATCTGTCAGCAATCGCAGGACGCACGCCGTCGAACTCATGGCGATCATCATGCCAATGACCAGAGCTTCTTGACCGCTGATTCCGCACGCCCTGGCGATTGCCCAGGTTGCTGCCGTCGTGACGAGTATCTGCATGATACCGGTGCCGAGAGACTTCTTGCCTAGATCCAGAAGACGCCTCGGGGAGAACTCCAGACCGATGACAAACAGCAACAATGCCACGCCCAATTCGGCGATGTAATAGATCTCTTGCTGTTTGCTAATCCAACCGAGAACGTTTGGGCCGACCACTGTGCCAGCTATCAAATACCCAACGATCGGGCTCTGCCGAAGCCGCTCTGCGATCGTGCCGAGCAACATTGCAACCAGTAACAGCAATAGGACGTCGCGCAGGGCATCCCACACGCCAAAATCGACGACACCCAATAGTGCTGCATGTAGGAATACCATTATCGCCTAAAATCCTCTCGGTGCGTTCGACTCACATTCGGAATACGAAGCCGATGGACCCGCTGAGATCGAGTTACTCCTCTGATGGTTCAATATGCACTAGGACATCATGAATCCCAGCGACTTTCCCAATTAGTCGATCCTTCACTTGGTGAAACAAGGCACGTGCTGCAACTTCGTCCTCGTGGGTGATTATGATGTTTGTTTTCCCCTCATTATTCAATGCCTCGAACAGATTCAAAATTTCGTCTGTCGTATGCGAGTCGAGGTTTCCGGTCGCTTCATCCGCGAGAATGAAGTATGGATCGTTTGCCAGACTTCGCGCAATTGCAACGCGCTGTTGTTGACCACCAGAAAGCTCGGTCGGTCTGTGAAAGAGACCCTCCCGCAGTACTTCCGCCAACATGGCTACCTCGCCTGGGGGCTGGACAAGGTCATGAGCGAAACCAAACCCCGGCTTGTGGTAGGATATCACGTTTTTAACGATTTCGACACAGCACCCGTCGTCGAAGAAATGGTTCGCAAGACCTACTCGGGACCATTCGCTCTCGCGACCGATTACATGGTTTTCAACGTTACAAAGGACAACATCCAAGTCCGAATGTCGGCCATCGACGAGGACATCTGGCCACAACCTTCCGTCACGGAGAAACTCTCAGCAGACCCCAGCCAGAAGATTGGTTTCTCCGACTACATCAAAGATGGTCGAGTGCCCTACAGCGACGTGGTCGGGAAAATCTACGCTGACATCAACAAGTGGTACGGAAGCGACGAACAGCCACCGAATTAGTCTACCCAACGGATCAACAGCCTGAATCGTGCTCTATCGACTGATGAATGTCAGACTCCCTGATCGGCGACCGTAAATCAGCGAGAAAACCACCGTTGAACTAAACCGCTGCGCGGCCGATGTCTGTGGCAGTTTCCCATACGTTTTCTGATTCAACGAATTTGTCCCAAGTACGCCATACGTTTCTTCGGAATCTGGACTGATTTGGCATCGATCCGGAGAACCTTCAAAACGTGGTAAAACGTACAGGCGTTTTCCCAACGTTTAATGAAACACTCTGCGGGACTGGACTTTTTTAGAATGACGTTCGCAGGCGAAGGCCGAAGAGTGCGATGACATCTTTGCCAGGATTCAAAGCTGGATCAACGATGAGTTGGACGTCAGGTGTCACTGCCAGGAACTGCGTGAGTTGAAATCGATAGAACGCTTCGCTGGTGAATTGGCCCGAGAGTGTCCCATCCGCTGGTTTCCCCCAGTTGAAGCCGATCCCTGCGACATCGTTGTTCTCGCGACGCAACCCGATTCCAGTGCTGAAAGACGTTTGCATCAATGCTGCATCACCATCGGAATACCCGAACCGAAAGAACGGCAGCCATTTGTCACAGACATACTTTTCGGATGAGAGCGCAACTCCCCAACCATCTGGAGTTCCAGCGGCAACGCGAGCATCAGTATGCCAGAAAGTGACATGGACGTTGTCGAGATAGATTCGGTCTTGTGACGAAGTGACCCCAGCTTCGATGTAACTGAAGTATTCATTGTCATCGAAGAAAGTGTCGAAGCCAGCCTGTGTGGACTGTCCATTTGCATCAGAAACCCCTCCCTGTAAATAGAGATTGTCCGTGAGCATGGCACCAGCTGCCGCACCGAGCCCTTGGTTTGGAGCCGCGATTGTTGGGTTCGTAGAGAAGGCCAGATTCGTGAAATGCGTCAGAGGATTCATCAAGGCATAGACATCTACGAAGTCGGTGGGGTCAATGCGGCCAGCTGCGATCACGAGTTGCCGATTAGTCGATGCCGAAGGGAACGGACTGTCGAGCGTCCGCCTGACCACCACCGGCCCCCACGGCCCGCATTCGGGTCGCAGGGCGATTAGTGGCGAAGACGGCAAGTTCGAATTCCCGGCCATGGCGGCTGGAAACCTGACCGTACATCCTGACGCTCGATTTCGCGACGTCAGCAAGTTGTTCCCTCAGCAAGTCATTTCACGCGACGTGCAAGCGGTCTTCATCGTTCAATCATTCTCGATTCCAGAAACGGAAAAGCCTTTCGCGATCACCATCCGCGCGGTACCGCACACCGAAGTCATCTTCAATTGGGTCGACCGTCGCGCCGACAAGACTCAGCCGATAGCCTATTACGGCGCCTTTCGCGGTTACATGCCCGACGACGACGGCAAACCGTCAACGTACTGGACGAGTGAAACGGAACGGATTGAACGAGATGGAAGGTCATTGCTCGTCGTCAATATTCCAACTCAACTTCTGAAACCGGAATTGATGCTAGTGCTTCGGTCCATTTAGATTTTAGGATACACGGACTTGAGTCTGCAGCGGGCATCGTCGAGTTTCATTTGCCAATCGACGCTGCGTTGATTCATGCTGACATCCTCTGCCCAGGCTGTCGTTT
>DAOUPA010000128.1 GCA_030626405.1 Planctomicrobium sp. | reverse complement strand
TCGGGTTCCGCTTCCAGCGGTTGTATTTCATGAACTCACCTGAGCGGTGCCATGTTGTCTTGCCAGTTGGCTTCGCTGGATGAGGAATCGGCGGCAAGTCCGCGTCGTCATAAAGTTCGAGGTAACGCGCTGGCGCACCGAACGGCAAATGTGGTCGAATGATACCGACAGCCAGGAAGAACGGCTTCTCGTCACTGGCCTGGACAAGCTTGTTCATTTGTCGCAGCGATTTATCGATAATGAGTCCATCGGGGTAAATCGTGTCTGGACCATTGACCGCCTGAAATAGATCCATCTCACCCGCTTTGACGCGAATTTCACCGTTGGCCAAACCATGCATCACTCCACGTGGATGTTGCCAAGGTCCGGCAGGAAGCAGGTGCCGATCCCACGAATTCGGCATCTCGGGTTGCGAATCATCATCCCAGTCAGCACCACCGCGCCCGCCAGGGTGGTGAGACACTTTGCCGATCGAAATGCTCGTGTACCCATGCTGCCGAAACCATGCTGGCATACTCGGCGGGACTGCGTTCTGAGTCTTCTTCATTTGAGCAGCACGCGAAAACAACGCACCATTACTCGATGAACCATAACGTCCTGTGAGCAGAGTGAATCGAGACGCACCGCACGTCGGTGCCTGAACATAGTGTCGATGAAACGCACGCCCCTGCCGCGCAAGTTGATCGATATTTGGGGAGTGGATGTAAGATTTTCCGAAGCAATTCAACTCGGGCCGCAAGTCATCTATGCAGATCAACAACACATTTGGCGGCTGTGCCGCCTCATTCATAGCCTCAGGCATCACGATGAAACAAACCAGCAACAACCATGTTCGACAGAGCAATTGAGTCATCAGTTCCTCTAAGTTCAAAGGTGAGATCACAAAACGCGAGCCAGTATTGTAACTCGCTCGGCAACCAGTGTCTGGTTTCAGACGGCCCCGACTATTGATTGATTCACAAGCACCACGAGCGACGGCAACTTTTGTTCTCTCTTCCTGGGGAGAGGGCCTGTCGTTGTTACAAAGTAAGCCCACAGGGCTGACATCAAGCTGGCCCTTTGGGCCGACAGGCTTCCGTCGACTTGTGTGTCACTGACAGGGCCGAGTGAAGGAGATCAAATTGCGGAATGACGGGTTTCTTGTGTACTATTATTCAGTCCACTTACGCTCACCCAGCCACTTCATATGGAAAACAGACAGACTGGTCCCATGAAACGACGCACATTTTTACAATCCAGTTTGTGTGCCGCAGTTGGCACCCCAGTTCTGGCGGCTCTCAATCAAGGCAATCTTAATTCTGCTGCGAAAGCTCTTGCCGATGCCACCGCCAGTGGTCAGGTTCGTGCTGCTTCGTTGTTTGTGCAGCAAAACGAAAGCAGCTTCGCACGATCGTTCGGCGCGGCGAAATCTATTGATGCGATCTTTCTCTTAGCATCAATTTCAAAGACGATCTCTTCGGCTGCGGTCATGTCGCTGTACGATCAAGGGGAATTCGCTCTCGATGATCGTGTTACAAAGTTCATTCCGGAGTTTACCGGTGCAGGTCGAGAAACGATCACAATTCAGCAACTGCTCACGCACGTCTCTGGCTTGCCGGACCAATTGCCTCAGAATGCGAAGCTTCGTGCTCAACACGCGCCGCTGAGTGAATTCGTCAACGCAGCAATTCACACGCCTTTGCTCTTCACCCCTGGGACGAAGTACAGCTATTCGAGTATGGCGATTCTGCTCGCGACCGAGATCGCTCAGCGAATCAGCGGGATGACGATTGCGAAGCTCACCGACGAAGCGATCTATCGCCCACTCAACATGAAACATTCCGCCATGGGGCTTGGAAATTTCAAGTTAGATTCCGTGATGCTAAATCAGGTGGAGAGAGCCGCCCCCGAATCAGGTGCTGGAGATCCTTCAACAAAGTCCTGGGACTGGAACAGCCCCTATTGGAGAAAAATGGGCGCTCCCTGGGGAGCTGCACATGGCTCCGCTCCAGATGTTGCAAAATTCCTGAATGAATTCCTGCACCCGACCGGTAAGGCTCTCAAACCAGAGACGTTGCAACTGATGATCAAGAATCACAACCCGCCCGGCTTGCGCCCGCGCGGTCTCGCTTTCGACCTTGGTCCGAAGACCAGCAGCCCCAAGTTTCGAAAGCATTCTTTCGGTCACACCGGTTCCACCGGCACCATCTGCTGGGCTGACACCGCAACAAAGACCATTTGCGTCGTCCTCACCACTCTCCCCAGCCGAGCCGTCTCGCCGCACCCCAGGGACATCGCTTCGGATTTTGTCACGGGTTAATATACCAGCGAGCTAGGTCCGGCTGTGCCTGACGATGATTGATCCTCATCCGCGTTGGTCGTTTTCTCTTCAATTGAGTTGGTTCACACGAGCCGTCAGGTAGAACCTGACCTGCTTCACTGACCTCTACTACACCAACAGGGAGAACTCGCATTGGAAATTATCGAAAACGAAGGACGTGGTACGAGTGTCATTCTGGTCAGCGGTGACGACCTTGGAGACGTTCCTGATTCACACCTTCATCTCTTGACCCCGCAATTGCGAGATGCGTTTTCCGATCCCGTTGAACGATTTCGTGAAATTGCCAAGCGGTCTCCGTTCCCTGAAATGTCTCGCTGGTTGAATTCATTACTCGAAGCCCCACAATGGCAACTGCAACTCCACCAAGGTGATCCTTTGGAATACGTTGCGGCTGGTTACTTCTGGGCATCAGAAACGGTTCGCTCGGCCACCATCGATCTACCGAGCGACGCAGCAACGAGTTATCCAACTGCGCTCGCTGAATACTTTTCCTTAGTTGGTTCGGTCGATTGGATGGGCTTTGGTTGTGCGGGCGGCTTGTCGGGAGCAACTGGGCACGCACCGTTGCGAGACTTTGACTTCGATTATCATGGTGCGGATATCTCCATCGACGATGTGTCTGTTTGGGGCTGTAGCCCTTCCGGAGATATGAATATTTGGTCCACGGATGATCGTGGAGGTTGGCTGTCGCTCGGAAGTGGTCACATCCATTTTCTCGGAACGATTGAAGATTCGATCAATTGGATTTACTCGAAACTTAATTCAAACGAATGCCCTGAATATGACTACGAGTGGGCAAAATAGAGCGAGGTAGGTCCAGCTGTGTCTGACGATGATTGAACCTCATCCGCATTGGTCGTTTTCTCTTCAATTGAGTTGGCTCACACGAACCGTCAGGTAGAACCTGATCTTCTTCACTGCCGAACGAAATTCAAAATTTGGAGATGACAGTCACAACCACAAAAAAATCCAGAGTGGGCCTGTAAGCCGGGTTTTGTCGGGAGTGATCATTTCTCTGGGGTGACGATTGCTCGTCACCTCGGCGCGACCGACCCGGACGTCGAACGGCACGGACCGCTCCGCGTCTTTCGAGTTGCCTCGAAAGACTTCGCCCTGCTTGGTCTTGCTCCCGGTGGGGTTTACCATGCCAGGACTGTCACCAGCCCCGCGGTGCGCTCTTACCACACCATTTCACCCTTACCTGTGAGGAGACAAGCTCCTCCATCGGCGGTTTGCTTTCTGTTGCACTTTCCCGGTCCTCGCGGACGGTGGGCGTTACCCACCACCGTGTCCTGTGGAGCCCGGACTTTCCTCTGCCGTATTCTCGCTTTGACACGGAAACGACAGCGATCACTCAGCCCACTCTGGAAGGGTGAGTATGTCAGTTTTGGAGTCGGATGACTATGGTGGAAATGGGCAAGGGTTAAGAGGGGAGAGGGAGGTGAGACGAGTCGGAAATTGTTTAGCCGCACATTTCAAATGTGCGGCAAACCGCCAAATCTTACAATTCTCTGTTCCGGGCGCGTATTGACCGATGCCTGCAATGGAAATAAACTTCGGCGGTCAGGGAGTTTGCGGCAATGGTGCGGCGACTGCCTGAATGAATGTAAGAATTCGACACGTTCAGCGAATGACGAGATTCAGAGCATCTGAAGAAGCATTCGGTGAATTGTGATGGGGGGACGTCCGCCAGTTTGAGGGAGTGACATGGTCGGTTCTGGCCCTGCGTCCCCGCTGCGGAGTAGGTCCCTCTGATTAGTCATAAACATTATAACATTAACCAGTACAGTGGTTTATGGATTCGCCATGCAAGGCGATTCGCCTCTGAACTCCTCAGATATCACGGAAAGAAGACATGGACTTCTTTGATCGCCTTGGCGACTTTTTCAATTCGGTGACTGCCTTCGTAGAAGCGATTATCCGTAAGTTCTTTGGTTCGTCAAACGAACGTGAGATCCGTCGAATCGGGTTTGTTCGGGAAAAAGACGGTGCCACGAAAGTTCAACCTGGCTCCGTTTTGGACCGGATTAACTCCCTCGAACCGGAGATGGAGAAGAAATCAGACGCTGAACTAAAGGAAACAACGGACAGATTGCGTGCAAAACTTGCCGATGGGCAAACTTTGGACGACATTCTTCCAGAAGCATTTGCCTCAGTGCGCGAGTCTGGTCGCCGAAATTTGCACATGCGGCATTACGATGTGCAGATGGTCGGCGGCAATATCTTGCATCAAGGAAAAATCGCCGAGATGACGACCGGGGAAGGGAAGACTCTCGTGTCGTCGTTGCCAGCGTACCTGAACGCGCTCTCAGGCAAGGTTCATATCGTCACTGTCAACGATTATCTCGCAAAACGCGACATGGAATGGATGGGACCGCTGCACCTCTCTCTCGGACTCACAGTCGGAGCGATTCAGGGTCAAATGCGTCCGCAAGAACGCCAGAAACACTATGCCTGCGATATCTGTTATGGAACGAATAACGAATTCGGCTTCGACTACCTTCGCGACAACATGAAGCCGACTGCCGATCTTCAGGTTCAAGGACCA
Organism: Planctomicrobium sp.; assembly: GCA_030626405.1. Classification (GTDB taxonomy): domain Bacteria; phylum Planctomycetota; class Planctomycetia; order Planctomycetales; family Planctomycetaceae; genus Thalassoglobus. The sequence continues at coordinate 9,530 of DAOUPA010000128.1, read as the reverse complement.
CTCGACTATGCCGTCGTCGATGAAATCGACAACATCCTCATTGACGAAGCGCGGACCCCGTTGATCATCTCCGGACCTGCTTACGATGACATCACGAAGTATCCCAAAGCAGATCGAATCGCTCGGCAGTTGATCCGTGACGTTCACTTTGAAGTGAAGGAAAAAGAACATTCCTGTCACATGACGGACGAAGGGATCCGCAAGGCCGAAGAGTTGGCTGGCGTGGAAAGCTTCTACGCATCCGGAAACATGGAGTGGCCGCACCTGATCGACAACTCGCTCAAGGCACATCATCTCTATAAACGGGATGTGAATTACATGGTCGTGCAGGACGAAGTGATCATCATTGATGAGCACACTGGTCGTCCCATGCCAGGTCGCCAATGGAGCGATGGTTTGCACCAAGCGGCGGAAGCAAAAGAAGGAGTTCGCATCAAGGAAGTCAGCCAGACGCTGGCGACGATTACGTTGCAGAATTACTTCAAGCTTTACAATAAACTCTGCGGGATGACCGGAACCGCAATGACCGAAGCGAACGAGTTCTACAAAATTTATGGACTCGATGTTGTCGCCGTGCCAACTAACCGCTCGATGCAGCGAAAAAATTTCCAGGATACGATTTACCGATCCGAGCCTGAAAAATGGCATGCCGTTGTTGATGAGATCACCGACGTGCATAAATTGGGCAGACCAATTCTAGTTGGAACAGTTTCAGTCGAGAAGAGCGAACGCCTCGCCTCAATGCTCTCCAAACGTGGTGTCAAACACAACGTGTTGAACGCGAAGAATCACGAACGTGAAGCGGAAATCGTCGCTCAAGCAGGACGCTACGGTGCAGTCACGATTGCGACCAACATGGCTGGTCGTGGAACCGATATTGTCCTTGGTGGAAACCCGGAGCACATGGCCTGGGACATTCTGAAAAACAAATACGAGTCGCGTCTGGATGTTCCGAAAATCGAATGGGACGAACTTTCCGACAAGATCGCCGAAGACGAAGGGATGAAGACTGACGGACGGAAAGTTGCCGAACTCGGTGGCTTGCATGTTGTTGGCACAGAGCGTCACGATTCGCGCCGTATCGACTTGCAGTTGCGCGGTCGTGCCGGTCGTCAGGGAGATCCAGGCTCCAGTCGTTTCTTCCTCTCTTTGGAAGACGACTTGATGCGGATTTTCGCTGGTGACAAAGTGAAAGGCATGCTGACCTGGCTGGGCATGGAAGAAGGTGAAAGTATCGAACATCCAATGGTCTCTCGACAGATCCAGAAGGCTCAGAAGAAAGTTGAAGAACGACACTTCGAAGCACGGAAGAGCTTGCTCGAATATGACGAAGTGATGGACCATCAACGCAAAGAAGTCTACAGCTACCGACAGGATATTCTCGACGGAGTGAACTGCCGCGATCTGATCGGTGGAATGCTCGATCAGCAGATCGAGAAATGGGCTGGGCAGTTTTTGTCTCGTGAATACCGCTGGGAAACGGCTGCTGCGTTTGCCTCACAAAACCTGGGTCTCGTTGTCGACGCTGAGACTTTGAGCAACATGGACAAAGGCCAGATGGCTGAGTACATGCAGAGCGAAGGGACCCGGCAGGCGGAAGTTCTTCTTGAAGACCAGATGACCGAAAACTTGCCTGAAGATGTCGATCAACGCGACTGGAACTGGCAAACACTTGCAACGTGGGCGAATCGTCAATTTAACATCAACACGAATGACCGCGAACTTCGTAAGCTCGCTCGCGAAAACATGCCTGATGACGAATTGAATCGTGACAATGTGTCCCGCTATCTCAATGATCGCGCTGGTGAAGCGATTGCCCGTTGGGATTTCGAGCCACTCGATATCATCCTCGCCGATGATTTCGGAGCGAAGCAACTTTCTGGCTGGTTACGACAACAATTTGGGGTTGAAATTTCTGCAGAGGAATTCAACTCCTTTGACGAACCCAGCGATGCCATAGGGTTCGTGCAACAGCGAGTGCGGGAACGTTACCGTGAGAAAGAGCTTCAGTTTCCGGTCCTCATCGGCATGAACAATTACGTCGGTGGACAGCAGAACGACCGAGCCGGTTTGATTGGCTGGGCAAACAGTCGGTTTGAAACAGATCTTTCCGAAGATGATTTCAAAGGCAAAGAACGGCAACAAGTTGCCGACGTAATGGTCGAGCGTAGCGGAAAATTCTTCCCGGCTCCAGAGACAAGAGACGAACTGCGAACTCTTTTGGATGATGTCTTCACCATCCGACCAGAAGGTGAAGAAGAGGAAGCACGCGATCTCACCCGTCTCCTCGCTTTTATGAGAGAGCAGATACAACTCGAGATTACCGAAGACGAACTCAGTGATCTCGATCCTGTGAAAGGCCGGAACTTATGCCTTCAAAAAGTGAACGCACGCTTCCGCCCGGAACTTGGACATGCGGAACGTATGCTGCTGATGGAAATGCTCGACCATGCCTGGAAAGAGCATCTCTATTATATGGACCATCTGCGCAGCGGAATCGGTCTCGTCGGTTACGCCCAAAAAGATCCGAAGGTCGAATACAAACGCGAAGGTATGAAAGCCTTCGAAGCAATGTGGGACCGCATTGCCGAGCAGGTGACATCCGCGATCTTCCGTATCGATTCGGAAAGTTCACCAGAGTTCCTGGAATCACTCTGGTCGAATGCCTCTGCCCACCACGCTCAGGCGGAGTCTGCTGCCACCGAATTCTCTGGAGAAGTTCAGGAAAGCAGCGGAGCAGAACCGGGACAGGAAAACAAAGCGGTCGAGCCGATCCGCAACTTCGATGCAAAAGTCGGCCGCAACGACCCATGCCCCTGCGGCAGCGGCAAGAAGTTCAAAAAGTGCCACGGTGCGAATGCTTGAGTCGCGAAAACATCTTTAGCAGTACACTTCACGTGTACTACTAAACGTTGCACGACATTTCACTGCAAATTGCCGTCAGTCATCTCATTTTTATCGAAGCCGGTTTCGAGTGAAACAAACTCTCCGCTTGAAAGCTTCGACGAGGAACTCGGACACGCCTTGCAACTACCGCAGGCGGTCTGCTCATTGCTTGAGAAAAACGCGCGCGACTGAATTGCAATACGCCAAGCGGCGAAAGCCACAACAGTCAGCGCGATCCAAGTTTGCCAGTCCATTGATTCAGCCTAAAACGCTTGTTGAAGTGTGTCTCGATCCGGCATCACACGCCCTGCCGTGAATTCATTTTTGATCAGTCGGTTTTCGAAGAGCACAGACTTGTTCATACTACCATCATACCACTTCATAATGTGTATTAAAGAGAAAAGTGTTTGAATCACAGCAATCAAGATTCAAACGATATCGATATGAAATATAACGAACTGATTGTTCTCGTTCCTTGCCATAGTTTGGAAGATTTCCCGACCGAACTGGGGGAAGACGCCGCTGCGAGTTTGCTGAATGCGTTTTCCATTTTGTGGCATCGATCATTGTTGGCTTCGACGGGTGCGTTTCCGCAATGGGAACGTGCCGACGAATCGCTGGCGGTTCAGGCGGATCGACTTGTTCTCGTTCCGAAGCCGAGTGACGATCTGGTTCCAGCGACATGGATTGAACGCGCACGCCGGGAAGGGTGCGTTGTCATTAGCGGAGAGCATGAGCGATCGGCAATGCTCTCTCAGGCACTCGATCCGCTTGAATTGAATCAGGAGATCGATGCCGATCTCGTCGCTGATTTTTTGGCCTTGGGAACTGTCTATCTACAAACGGAATTGCTGACCCGGCATATGCGGAACTTCAGTCATTTGGATGAATCGCACATGCAGCGAGAAGCGGTTGCCGCCGCGCAAGCAGCCATCGCGCACGATGCCGAAGCGACACGCAAGCACCTGAGCCACTGCTTTGAAATGCTCTTGGAATGCCGAGAGCGATTTTACCCTGTTGGTTGCTACCTCATTGATTTGTGCCTGGTGAATACCGACTTTGCCAGTGATGAACTCGACAGTCTTGTGGAGAGTTCCGTTCCGGTCAATGCTTTGGCAACAGCAGAGGACTGGGAGGAAATTATTGAGAAAAACCCATCATGGTCGGAGAAAATTCATGCTGCCGTTGTTAGTGGTTCTGTTGAACTGATTGGCGGCGAGCAATCTGAATTGCCAACAACGCTGATGGCGCTCGACTCAACCCTCTGGCAATTACAGCAGGGACGTCAAACTCTCAAGCGATTGTTTGAAGCATCACCGACAACCTGGGCGCGAAAGCGTTTTGGATTGGGCAGCCATCTGCCGCAAATTCTTGATCGACTCGGTTACAAATCCGGGATTCACTTTGTTATGGATGATGGCATCTATCCAGATGATGAACAAACGCAAATGCGATGGGAAGGTTCTGATGGAACGGCGATTGACGCTTTCAGTCGGATTCCACTCGCCGCCGATAGTGCGAGCAGCTTTTTGAGACTTCCGGTGCGAATGTCCGAATCGATGGATTACGACCATGCCGCTGCGGTCGTCTTTGCTCGCTGGCCGAAGATGCGAACGCCCTGGCTGAACGATCTGCGCCGTGCCGCCGCTTATTCGCCAGTACTTGGTCAATTCACGACGTTCGCAGACTTCTTTGAAACGGCGGACTCGCCTGGCAGAATGTCTGATTTCAAAGCGAGTGGATATTTTTCACTCAATTTAATTCAGTCGGTCGCTAAAGAAGAGAAAAACCCGATTAGTCGCTGGATCGACTACTGGACTCGACACCGGGAATTTGAAGTACTCGATTGGTCGCAGCAATTGGTCACACTCCTTAGTAAAGGGGTCGGCAGTCTCGGTGCAGAGAACAAACTTGAAGTCGCCGTAGAAGCCGCTCATCCGGAAGCAAGTGAAGAAGTGATCAACGCCGCCGAATCGACTCTCCAAAAGTATAAACAGCAAGCTCACACGGATCTTACGCGACTGTTTGCAGCAAAAGGTGAAACCGGGAAAGGACTTCTAGTTTTTAACCCTCAACCGTTCTCTCGTAAAACATCGATTGAATGGCCGGTCGGGAAACCGGGGTCAGACAAAGCAATTGTGCATCGCCAAATTGAAGACGAGAAGAGTTCGGCCCTTGTGGAATTACCTCCGTGTGGATTCGTCTGGCTCTCCGCCAGCGACACACAACCGAATTCGGTCGTTGGAAAAACACCGCTTGCCGAAGGTTTGACGCTGCGTAACGAAAAGTTCGAGGTTTCTTTGAGTGAAGTTACAGGAGGGATTTCAAGAATTGCCACATACCGCCGCAGTCCCAATCGTATCAGCCAGCAAATCGCATTTCGTTTTCCACAGGAACGGACCGTTTTGACTGGCGAAGGAGACGAACAAGAGTCCTTCAAAACATATTACTCGTTGATGCAAATGCGGGAATCGCGCGTGCTCAGTGCCGGACCTGTTGTTGGTGCAATTGAAACGATCGGAGATTTGATCGACGGGCAGAACAACCAAATCGTCGCGACTTATCGACAAGTCACACGCGTCGTCCGCGGACGACCGAATGTTGATGTCGAACTCGAACTCGATCTACAAAAGACGCCCACCGGCGATCCGTGGACGAACTACGTCGGCTGTCGGTTTGCCTGGAAGCATTCGACGGCATCGATTACAGGCTCCGTGCAGCAAGGTGCTCATCCAGTGGGAGACCAACGCATCGAATCGCCGCAGTACCTGGAAATCGCCGATGATGATTTCCGCACAACGATATTAACATCTGGTTTGCCATTTCATCGCAAGACTGGCGACCGCATGATTGACACACTGCTGATCACCGAAGGAGAAACCCGGCGACGGTTCAACTTCAGCATTGCTGTTGATGTCAAATACCCGATGCAGGCACACCTCGACGCATTCTCCGAACCGATTATCATTCCAACCGAAAAGGCACCTGCCAGCGGCGGTCAGCAGGGTTGGCTGTTCTTCGTCGGTGCTGCGAATGTCTTGCTCACTCGCATTTTTCCGATTCGTTCTGGCGAGAATAAAAATGGTTTCATCGTACGATTGCTGGAAACGGAAGGTCGCACGAAGACATTCCCTTTGAAATGTTTCAGCACACCTCAATCAGCACGTCAGGTCGACTTCAACGGCGACACAGTTCACACGCTCGCTGTTCAAGATGATCAAGTCGTGGTCGAAATCGCACCGTATGAAATCTGCGATGTTGAACTGACGTATTAGAACACACTGACTATCCAGTCGTCGTAGCCAGTTGGTCAACAGTTTTCTTGTAGGCGTCGTACAATTTCGTAGCAATGGGACCAGATGTTCCGGTTCCTATTTTTCGTTGGTCGACCAGAGTAATCGGCAAGATTTCGGTTGTCGTTCCGGTGAGGAATAGCTCATCGATTTCGCTGAGATTATCGAGATGTAAAGCTTCTTCACGCATCGGGAAATCGCATTCTTCGGCAAGCTGCATGAGCAGCTTGCGCGTAATTCCCGGGAGAATGTTTTCTCTGAGCGGGGCAGTCAGAATGGTGCCGTTGCGAACGCCGAACAGACTTGAACGGCTTCCTTCGGTGAGTCGACCGTTTCCGTCAACGAAAAGAGCTTCGGCGCATTCTGCTTCGCATGCGGCTTGAGCCGCCATGCAGTTCGCCAGTAAATTCACAGACTTGATGTCGCAGCGTTTCCAGCGCATGTCGTCCACGACGATGACCGACACGCCCTGCTGCCTGACGCTGACGTACGGATCTTTAAAGTCTGCAACGTAAATTAATTCGTTAGGTTGCGGCGCAGGGACAGGAAATTGATGTGTCCTTGGCGCAACGCCGCGCGTGACCTGAATGTAGACGATGCCCTCGACAACATCACTGGCAGCAATGGTCTCTCGCGTCCGTCCAGCAATTGCCTCGGCATCGGCGGGAAGGTTTAACTTTTCCAGATTTCGACCGAGGCGTGCGACGTGATCTTCGAAGAGGAACGGGCGTCCGCCATAGATGCGAATGACTTCGTAGATTGCATCGCCAAACAGGAATGCTCTGTCGAGTACCGACACCTTGACTTCAGACAGGGGCATCAGCGCCCCGTTCCAATTGGCAAGCGGATCCCGATGAGCATCCGATTTGATGGTAGGTTCTGGCATTATTCAGGACTGGTCTCAGGGACGTATTCGTGATTTCGTTTGCGGATCACAGTTGCTTTGATGATGTCATCATTTTTTTTCAAAGCACGAGCAACGTCCAATCCTTCAATAACTCGCCCGAAAACAGTATGTACACTGTTAGGAGCAATCTCTCTGTCGAGGTGTGGCGTGGGGAGGTGTGTGATGAAGAACTGGGAACCCCCGGTGTCTTTGCCTGCATGTGCCATACTTAGCGAACCTGAAAAGTGGCGCCGGGCATTCGGGTTGTAGGCTTCACATTTAATGTTGTAACCGGGACCACCTTGCCCCGCAAGTGCCGGATTCGACTTGCTGTGTGGGCAGCCTCCTTGTGCCATGAAGCTGGGAAGAACGCGATGGAATTTCAAGCCGTCGTAGAATTTCTTTTCCACGAGGTTCACAAAATTGGCAACGGTGTTAGGCGCTTCGTTTTCGAAAAGCTCGATGACAATATCGCCCCGGCTGGTTTCGAATTTGATTCGTGGAAGTTGCTTGTCTCCTTCGGCGGCATCTTCTTGAGCGCGAATTGCCTGTTCTTTTTTCCAGTAGTCGATGTACGACTCCGAAGTTTCCAGGTATCGACCTCCAAGATTATCGAGGAGTTGACCATTCTTTTTCGCCAGGTTGAGAATTCGATTCGATTCTTCAAAGTCGTGTTCTGCAAAGCTGGCAATTCCAGAGAAGTTGACGGCGTTGTCGTTCTTTGGGTCCGCTTTGAGAATCGCTGCCGAAACTCGCTTTGTCGTAGGGTAGTCATTTCGACTGTAGGAATACTGCATGACCTCTTGAGCAATTTCGAGTGCCGTTTTGTCATTAGGACTCTTCTCAAGTTGTCCTGCGACTTGTTGCGTTAATTGCGGGAAAATCTCTTCCTGCAAGCGAGTCGCTATTTGAGTGAACTCCGTGGCGAGCTCATTACGCTCGGCGGGCTTGACCGTCTGGGCTTTTGCCTGGAGTTCTTTGAGTCGTGCGAACGATTCTTCGCGAACTTTGACGAGCTGTTCCCAAGACATTTCTTTTTTTGCGTCTTGAGCAATACTCACACTCGAAATAACAAACAAAGCCAGTGCAAGCAGGGCTGCACAATGGTGACGAAACGACATTTGAACTCCAAATAGAATAGTTTTTTCTGCGAACCTCTTCCGAATCTACTGAGTCTAAAGGACCGGGGTCGTTTGCAAAAGTGTGTCCCAACTCTAAGTGATTTGCGTACCGGTATTGTTAATCTGAATAGATCACGTTTGAACAGGTGATTGCTCAACGGAATAATTAGAAATTTCTTTGATCTCATTCCTCGGCAATTACGTATAGGTTCATAGAGGCCGCCTTGGCCTTCCCTGTCAGGCAAAGGCAACCTCGGTGTCACAAACGTGCCGAAAACACGCTTGGATCTTTGGAAGGATCAATAAGGAGGAATACGATGAAAAAATTTCGCAAAGGAAACATTCTGAAAAAGTGGAAATCAGTCTCCATTGTTGGATTCGGGATGACTGGAATTGGTCTGGTCTGTACCGCAATGATCATCAGTCAGTTACTTCCAGCAATCTTGAACGGTCGAACTCCAGGCATTTCTACTCTAGAGGTGGCTCTTGAAGCGACCGTCTCGTTGATCTTTTTGATCGTTGGATTTGCGCTCATGGTTGTTGGTTCCGATCCGTTCGATGACCCATCAAGTGAATTTTTCACTGAGAATGATCGGGGCGAAAAATAGGATTCTGAAAGCGTCGACCATCAATTAAAAGAAGCCCTTCCAGCAGGTGATGGAAGGGCTTCGACTGATGAGGGTTTCTCTCTCGCTAGCCTTCTTCGGCATCGACTGAAGTGGAATCATCCGAGAAGAATTGGACGTTGTACTTCTCGATGAGTTCGCGAGACCAATCGCCACCAAACTCGCCGAGGAGTTGTTGTTCCATATAAAAATATGCCATCTGCTCACCCTGATTGAGAAACTGCAAACGCATTTCGTCCAGTTCCTCTTTAGATCCAGGTGAACGGTCTTTGACACGAACAATATAGTACACAGAACCATCGCGGTTCGGAGCAATTCCGACGTCACCCTCATTCAATTCATCGAAGACTTCAGCAAAGAAACGTTGGCCAGCATCTTCGGCGCCTGCGACCACTGAATACCTTGGTGGGTTTTGCTGAAACGGGTTAGCAGAGGCGGCAGTTCCCTGAGTCATCATTGTGAATTCCCCGGTATCACGAATTGTCAGAAACAGACTCTCTTCTTTGCCAGTCACTGTTTCGTCACTCAAAGATTCTGTCATCGGTTGATCGCTTTCACGAATCACCTTAGCCAATTCTTCGGCTCGTTTCTTAGCTATCGGTTCTGCTTGTTGTTGCTTCCAGATTTTTACAACTTGCTGACGGACTGCGTCTTCATCGTTGATCGACTTTGGGGAATAAGCTTCATTGAATCCGGTTTTCCAGAATACGAAGCGGCT
>DAOUPA010000718.1 GCA_030626405.1 Planctomicrobium sp. | reverse complement strand
ATCGGCTCTCAGGCTCCTACGGCAGACTTTCATTTTTATTCGGTGATTGCCGCTGTCGATTCAGTCTGTTGGCACATTGAATAACGAAAACACCACTGGATCGATTTCTCGAACCAGCGGTGTGAGGTGTTGAGACTTGGCCGACTAACTACAGCAAGTGAACGACCTTATCAGTCAACCCTTTGTCCCCCAGGATGACGTTCAGGTTTCCACCAGCAGCAACCTTTTCGAGGACTTCCAGTTCACGCATTCGCATGAGAGCCGGGTTGTCCGCGAGCAGTTTCGCCGTGTTGGATTGCGACCGAATCGCTGCGGTTTCTTCTCGACGAGAGATTAAGTTGGCCTCAGCGACTTTCTTCGCTTCAGTCACCTTGTTCATCAAATCTTTCATATCACCTGGCAGGATGACATCACGAATCCCGACCGATGCGATCTCCAGACCAAGCTCACCTGCCCGGCGACGGACACTCTCTTCAACCTCGGTCGAGACAGCATCCTTCTCCTGCAGGAACGCATCCAACTCACGCACACCGATCACGCTTCGCAACACAAGCTGCGTCTCGCGGTACAGCGCCTGGCGCACATCGTCCGTCTGGCTGACCGCCTTGCGGGCGTCAACAACTTTGTAAGTGACAACCGCGTTGAGCCGCAGCGTCACTTTGTCCGCTGTCATCATGTCCTGTCCACTCACATCAACCATCGTCTCCCGCAGGTCCACCTCAACGACTTTCGCTTCGGCTTGTCCTTTCCAGAAGGCGTACAGTCCAGACGCGAGGGTCTCCACATAACGACCGTTGACAAACAAAACACCAACGGCATCTCGATCAACTTTACAAATGTCAAGCACTTGCGAAGCCAGCGGCGACCGTGTGATCACCTTCAGGTCATCATGTTCAAAGCGAACAGTCCGGGCATCAACGACCTCCACACGGACATCTTTCTGATCAAGCCAGTACGCATACAACCCCGCAGGCAACACGTGGCTGAAACGACCTTCGACCCAGACAAGCGCCCGCTCGTGGTCCTTCAAGTCCAACACAACGGCGCGATCCTTGAGCGCGCCGGACTTGACGATCAAGTCCAGCTTCTCATGCACCAGCCACGGAGATCGCTTCGAAACGACATCGACTTCGACTTTCCAAAACGGATCGAAGAACCAACGCTTGCCAGCCTTCAAAATCCCACGAAACTCACCATCCCGAAACAGAAGTCCTGCTTCGTAAGTTCGAATTTTGTAGCGATTGAATGGGTACATGTATTTCTCCTTCTCACTTGCTGTTCATTGTCTATTCTCCGAACAAGACCCTTTTCTTGAATATAAGTTCATCCAATTCAATGAAATCTGCGTTGCTGCATAAAGCATGAATTCCGGTGACTTTCAAGGGCGTGCAAATGGCAACAATACTGAACGAAGAACAGAGACCAGTTTCAGGCGAAGAGGTGCGGTATTTTCAACTGATGAGTGATCTGCGCAGATGTGCCATGTATGTGACCGGCGGGTGCATGCTCATCAGCGTTTTGCTTTGGATTATTGAAACGGATCATGAATTGTGGAAGAGAATTTTACTCAGCGCAGTCTTCGCTTCAATTGCGATATGGATGTCGCAATTCCTGTTACCGAGAGTAAAAGTCGACCGTCATGGCATCAGCCGACGTATTCTGTTGTGGTGGGATTTATGGACTTGGGAAGCATTTGCCGATGGGCGAATTCGGCATGCGGATCGGCGGTCGGTGAGAGAATATCGAAATCCAGCAAGGTTCTGGGGCTTCCATAGACTCCGACTGGAAATACTCAACCCAGCGGACGAACTCGAAGTTGACTCGCTCATACGAAAAGTCTGGACACCACCACCGTTGGAACCACTCCCGGAATCGATTCAAATCGAGAGGGCACTGTTCAACGGAAGAATGGTCAAGCATGTTGAGTTGACTGCATCGCATCTCACGGTTCTTAGAAAGCAAGAGACGTCAGTGTTCCAATGGTCAGATGTCGACAAGGTTGAAATCTGGCGAAGCGAATCTGACCGCGCGGACTTCATGAGAATGTTCATTCACATTCAGAATGACCGATTAAATTGTATTCAAAACCAAGATTCTAATTACCGCGCACCTGATGAAATCTTCAGTAACTTCATTCTGGCACACATCTCCGCGGAACGAATTCATGACTTTGCATTCAAAGGACGATTGAGAAGCCTGGAAGAATTGGAGTTTCGAAAAGCTCGTGAAGAAAAACAGTTGCGAGAATATCGAAACATGAAGTGGGCATCGATCATGAATATCCCCGTCTGGGGTTTCGCAGCCTTCTTTGTTGATCCGGAAACTCTCGAAGTGGTCATCATGCTCTTCACTATCTCATCGCTAACCTTCATCGCTGGATATTTCGGTCGAAAAGAGAGCAAGAAACGTTTACAAGAATACGAAGCAGAACGTACAAAATTTCTCGGAAACGATGAGGCAGCAACTTCGTGAATGTTTCAATACAAGTTTCGAAGCGTTGGAACTTTCTGAATCGAAAGAAAACACCGTCCGAAGGCAGAGCATTCGTTGGTCACACGGGCGAATCGCGGAGTGCGTTTGAGTGGATGTTTTCAGTGGTGTTTGCTCACGCTCGCT
>DAOUPA010000189.1 GCA_030626405.1 Planctomicrobium sp. | reverse complement strand
TTGTAGCCGAATTGCTTGTTGGTAATTTCCTCGAGGGCGGTCAGAACTTGAGGGTTTTGAGTGTCGACTTTCACTGTGACCGTCCGCACGTTTTTAGGCGTCTTGTTGTATGGAATCACTCTGGCGCCGTATGGAAGTTGTCCGAGTCTGGCGAGGGCGGCAACTTCTGGTGTCACGCCAGTTGCCTGTCTGGGATCAACCAAACCCATACGCCCGCTCGACGATGATCCAATTGAGATTGGCTGCGAAGCGGTCACCTGCACTCGGTACTTGTGCGTCGTAATCAAGGCGCTGATCAAGGCTGGAACTGCGTTCTCGTCTCCGATTTCACCGAGTGCAACAGCAGCGCGGCGGACGACCATGTTGGAATCGTTTGCTAAAGCCGAAATCAACATGGGGACCGCGATTTCGTGTTGGCCCGACGAAATCGATGCCCGTGCTTCGGTCCAAACGACTTGGTTATTATCGAACAGGTAACGATCAAGCAACGCTTCGACAGCACGCTCGCCTGGCGTCTTTGCCAGAACTCGAATGTAAAGCTGCCGAACATTGATGTCTTCGTGCGTCGCCATCATTTTCATCAGTGCTGGAATCGCATCTGGCTCTTGTAATTCATTGAATGCCTTCAACCCTTCGTTCCTTCGATAGCGGTCGTTGCCAATCAGCCAACCCAACCAGACTCGGACCTTGGGATACCAAACCAACTCAGCTTCACGTTGCTCTGTATTTTTCTCGATGAGCGCGAGTTCCTGAGTTGTAATCCATTTATTTTTGTGTTTCACATATCCCCGTTCAGACATCATTTCTTCTCGGGAAACCCAGCGACCATTGTGTTGAACATACCCGAGAATTCTTCGCGATTCTTTGTGGTCGGGATCAATCGCCAGCAACATCTCAAGTTGTTCAAGTCGCTGATCTTTGAGGAGATGAGTTCGACACCACTGGGCAAGTTGCCAGTGTGTTTCGACTGAGGGTTCCAACTCGCGAGAGCGCGTGATGTATTCTTCAACCACTTGAGAACGGCGCCGGACAAACTCGGTCTCGGTTCGATCGATTTCAATCACAGCCCCGGAGAGGGTTCGAATCGTGAGAGGAACATCCTTACCAGTGGATTTCCCTTCGAGTTGACCGCGTACTTCTCCACCATTTTTCAGTCTCACGACGTCTGCAAACAGACCCTCACCGTTCGTCATCAGAATTGAGAACAGGCAGATCAAACAGAGATAAAGACGTTGTCGCATCGGGAAACCTTACATGCCGTTCCGTAATTCTACCCATGTGACCAAAGCGATCTCAAATGTAAAACAGAAACTTTTCAACATCTTTCCTATCGTCCCCACGCAAGATTGAATGCAAATTGAACGTCTAACAACGTTCTTTTCGCAGATGGCTGGCGATCAGGAAGTTCTATTACGGAACTTAACGAAAAGGGTTCGACTGTAACAATTGTTTCGACGAGTGCGATAAATGGGGTTCAATATGGTGAGAACGCGGTAAATACAAGCAAAAGGAAGACAAGGATTGAGGACCTCCTTTCAATTCAGTTGCTTGCTGACGAGTGCGCTGGCGTTCACTGATCCACCATTTCTTCGAGATGCCTGACAGGCCGTGCTGTTCGGCAGAAACTGCCTCTCAAAGGACAGGAATTTGCATACAATTGTGCATCGGGGCCGTTTTCTACAATTGACCTTGGCGGTGATTCAAAATCGTGTTAACGACGAAATCGCAATTTCTGACCATGCACCACTGAGCGCTACACACGAGCGGGAGATCGTATCGAATTTCAGTCACCACATCGGAACCAGACACTGAATTCAGTGCCACGTAAATGATATCAGTGTTCATCCGATCCGTGAGCCAATCAGCTAAAAGGAGGATCCTGATGCCCCATATTTTGACCGGGAAAAATCAGCTCAAGAATTTATTTTCCGCACTCACCGAACAGACGTTTCAAGTCGACTTCGGAGTAGCAGATCCTCCATTGATCGATTATCTCGCGGACCTTCTTGTCCGCTTCACACGTCTCGAATCGATCTTTAAGGTCCGGGATGTTGTTGGTCAGAGACTTGAAGAAGTTGCCGAAATGATGATGGAAGCCGAGCAATGTCTGAACAAACCCAAAGCTGAAATCCATCGTCACATCGGAGACTTCACGCTCTTCTGGACCGGTGTCTATCCGGAAGCTTTGAAGCGTCTGAAAAGCATGGATCGCAAAGATGCGATGATCGACTACCAGCGGCAAGGAAAACAGTCGTACTACCTTGCCAGCCAACTTCTGAAACGACCACAGGATGAGCAACACACGGTTCTCCGTCGGCTCAGTGAAGAGTTCGAACTCTGCTCCGAAGGATTAAGAAAAGTCCGCAGCGAATGGGAGCATTTTCCATCTGCGTAGAAGAATGGTAGAGCACACGCTCCAACTGCCGGTCGTTCAAGCCTGTGGATTATCAATACTCGCGGCGTTGGCGAGATGAGGGGATGCTCATGGCTTTGCGGTATTTGGTAACGGTTCGCCTGGCCAACTGAACTCCCTGTTTGGCGAGTTCCGCGACGAGAGCGTCATCACTGAGCGGTTTGGCTTTGTCTTCTTTGTCGACAATTTCCTTGAGTTTGAGCCGAATGTTCTCCCATGCGACATCTTCGCCAGTTGCTGTTTTTGTTCCGCCTCCGAAGAAGCGTTTCAGCGGAAAAATCCCACGCGGAGTCGCGACGTATTTGTCGTCAACCGCTCGTGAAACAGTCGTCACATGGACACCGACAACATCGGCGACATCCTGCATTTTGAGAGGCCGAATGTGTTCTGGGCCATTGTTCAGGAAATCTGTTTGCTCATTCACGATCGTCTGAGCAACTTTTCGGAGTGTATTGTATCTCTGTTCGATCGAATCAATCAGCCATTTCGCCGACTCGACTTTCCGTTTGATGAACTCCTTCGTCGCTTCGTCAGGGTTGTCTTCGAGCATACGAATGTAGCGGCGATTGATCCGTAGTTCCGGAATGTACTCGTCGATCAATTCGATGACGTACTTCCCTTTTTCGTCTTTGACGACTCGCAAGTCAGGCGTGACTGTTTGAACTTCAGGGTTGTCAAATCCCTGACCAGGGAATGGATTGAGCGTTCGCATCTGCTCCATTCCAGATTTGATCGCGTCCATCGAATAGCCGGTTTTCCGTTCAATGAGTGGCAGCCGGTTCTGAAGGATATCGTCGAGGTGATCTGTGATCAGCGTGATCATGATATCGCGGAGCGGAGTCGTGGGCGTCATTTGCAGCAGTAAACACTCTTTGAGATCTCTGGCACCGACTCCGGTTGGGTCGAGTGTTTGGATGATTGCAAGCGTTTCTTCCGCATCTTCGATTGAGATATGCGCGCCGTAGACCTGACTCAGTTCAGGCAGTGAGCTTTGCAGTCGACCATTGGCATCCAGATTGTGAATCAAATAGTCGCCGAAGCCTTTGAGTCGGTTTGGAGAATCGCAATGGAATTGTTCGATCAAGTGTTCGTGGAGAGTCTGCGGGCGGTTGACCGCATTCGCCATGACATCATGCTGACGATCCATGTCGTCTTGAATGCGATTGCTGGAAGGCTTCGACCCGGATGTGTAATTGTCGTCTGGCCATTCCTGAGAGATTTCGACGAGCCGCTCAAAATCGGACGCATTATTTCCATCGTCGTCGCCAAGTTCTCGCTTTTCGATATCCTGCTGTGGTTCTTCAACTGTTGTCGGAGCCTCATCGACGAGACTTGACTCCTCGTCTTTTTTTGTGAGTTGCTCCAGCATGGGGTTCTCATTGAGTTCCTGATCGATTCTCTCTTGCAACGCTGCAAGTGGAAGCTGCAGGATTTCCATGGACTGAATCATGCGCGGAGCCAGCTTCATCTGCTGGCTCATTTTCATCTGTTGTGAAAAATTTAAATGCATGATCAGTCGTTTGAAAACATCAGGACTCTGATGGACCGCATTGGGTCATAAACCTTCAGTGAATTGTCAATGGGTCTCGTACTCGCGCCGATTTTGAGTTGAGGAGAAGAAATCTAAAACTCTTGCCGACCACGTAAAGCATCGGCCAACATCTCTTTATTTGCAAATTCTAGCACACTCCCCGTCGCAATCCCGCGAGCAAGTCGAGTGATCTCGACAGGTTGCTCTTCCAGAAGGTTGGTGATGAACAAAGCCGTTCCATCCCCTTCAAGCGTCGGGTTTGTGGCCATAATCAATTCTTTGACACCTTCTTTCTTGACACGCTGAATC
This sequence comes from Planctomicrobium sp., assembly GCA_030626405.1. Classification (GTDB taxonomy): domain Bacteria; phylum Planctomycetota; class Planctomycetia; order Planctomycetales; family Planctomycetaceae; genus Thalassoglobus. Next base: position 7,655 of record DAOUPA010000189.1, on the reverse strand, counting down.
AGCTTGCCAATCGTCAGGTTCTCTGGACCGATGCCTTCGAGGGGAGCAATTCTTCCGCCGAGAACGTGATAAGTTCCGTGAAATGCTGCTGCAGCCTCGAGAGCGCTGACATCCTTGGGTTGCTCCACAACGCACACAACCGTGCGGTCCCGACGGGTATCACTGCAAATCGGACAAAGCTCACTGTCCGTCAAGTTGTTACACACATCGCAACGGCGAATCGTTTCTTTCACTTCACGAATAGCATCCGCCAGCAAAAGCGCCTCTGACTCATTGCAACTCAAGATGTGGTTCGCGAGACGCTCCGCAGATTTTCGACCGATGCCAGGCAACGACGCAAACTGCTCGACCAGCCGACCAACGGCTGCGCCAAATGGGTGTTGCTCAACATTAAACTGACGTGAAGCCATTCCTGGTTCTACTTCCTTGTTGACGCGTGTAAGTGCAATCAGTTGCGTGTGCGAAATTCAACCGAACATTGATCTTTCACTCAGTGGTTTGATAGGAGATCCATTTCGATGAAATCGCTCAATCGGTAGTTCCGTCTGCCCCGAATTTAGAAAGTGCTTCGTCAAGACCAGGAATGCCCAGACCACCTGCCAGTGAAGACATTTCACTTGCTGCGGCCTGTTTCGCTAAATCGAGAGCCTGATTTGTTGCCGAAAGCAGTAAGTCTTCGAGCATTTCTTTATCATTGGTTGCGAGAAGGGAATCTTCCACATTGATGGCAAGAATTTTCTGCTGACCGTTCGCTTCGACTTTCACCATCCCTCCTCCAGCAATGCCTTCGACCCGAATATCTGCCATGCGTTCCTGCATTTCAGCAGCTTTCGCTTTCAGTTCACCAGCATTCGCCATCAGACTGGCGAGATTTGAAAGACCTTTGAGCATATCGTTTATCCCTCGGAGTTTTCGTCTTCGATGTCAGTAGGTTGAATTTTGCGATACACAGGTCTCACGTCGACAACCTGTCCGCCAAATATCGCGACCGCGTTTTGGACGAATTCGTCTTTGTCGACGCTCGAAGGGCTTCTACGTTCGATAGTCGGAGCAACAGGATTCGTTGGTTGTGGCTTCTTTACTGTACTCGACTCATCGATTTTGAAGGAGCAGTCAATTGGCTTGCCTGCCATTTCACTCGCAACTTCAACCAGTTTTGTGAGCGGTTCAACTCGCTCACAGTAGCTTTTACTGAAAAGATAGCTCTTAGGGAACTCGATTTCCAGAAGATTTGGTCCAGAAATTGCTCGCCGCGTTGCGTTTCGCAGGTGACTGGAGATCGTATCTGGTATCGTTGTAAGGAGTTGCGACCAAAACTCAGGAAGATTCGATTCCTGAAAATCAAAGGTTTGAACCGGCAGAGATGGAGGTTCAGAGCCTGACTGGCTGTCGTTTGCGGCTTCAGGGATGATCAGATCGTTTTTTTTTACTTCCGGTGGAGCCTGACGTTCCCTTGGCGGAGCAGTCTGTGAAGATGTCGCAGGTGCCGCCACCACTTGCCCAGAGGCGACAGCTTGAGCGAGATTAGCGATCTGGCTGAGGTCTTCGAGCAATGAAATTCGAACAATCGCCAGCTCCACGAGTGCGCGACCGTAGTTAACTCGCATCATTCGGGACTTGGTTTCAGCCAGAATCTGCATGGCGGCAGAGATAGTCTGCATCCCCCACTTTTCTGCCTGCTCCTGCAATTTCGGACGACTCGGTTCCGAAACGCCGCTTAAAGCAACAGTCGTCGCACCTGCCGCAGTGATAAGCAGGTCACGAAAGTACGCAAGCAGTTGGTCGCTGAAACTGCCAAGCTGTACCCCGTGAAGCAAGGCATCGTCAATCAAGTGAAGCGCTGCGGCTTGTTCACGATCAATGAGTGAGTCCACAATTTCAATGAGTCGGTCATCGGAAGCCGTCCCTAACAACTGATGAACATCTTGCGCAGTGATGTGTTCCCCACCGAAAGCAAGCAGCTGATCAAACAGCGATTGGCTGTCACGCATCGATCCAGCCGCGCGACGCGCAATCAGTTCAATGGCTTCGTCGTCGACATCTCGACCTTCCGCTTCAGCAATTTGTTTGAGCCTTGCAGAGATACTCTCTTGAGCAATCGTTCCGAAGTCGAATCTCTGACAACGGGAAAGAATCGTGTCTGGGACTTTATTCGGTTCTGTTGTACAGAAGATGAATTTCACATTCGGAGGCGGCTCTTCGAGCGTCTTGAGTAACGCATTGAAGGCTTCCTTCGTCAACATGTGGACTTCATCAATGATGTACACTTTGTACGGTGAACGCATTGACCGCACGTTGACGTTTGCGCGCAGTTGACGGATGTCATCAATACCGCGATTCGAAGCGCCATCGATTTCCAGAACGTCGACGTCCCGACCTTCTCCAACGCTTTCACACAAATCACATTCGTTACAGGGGACTCCGTCTTGAGTATTTGGACAGTTCAGAGCCTTTGCAAAAATGCGGGCAGTCGAAGTTTTCCCGACTCCGCGCGCACCAGTAAACAAATACGCATGCGCAACTCGATTGCTTCGAATGGCGTTACGAATTGCCTGCCCGACGTGTTCCTGGCCGATGACATCGTCAAAAGACTGCGGACGAAAACGACGGGCAAGAACCGTGTACTGCTCTGTTGTCTGAGAAGTCATCAACTTATTCTCAATTGACTCACGGAATGATTTGCTTGAAAGATTCAAGAAAGCGTTTTGCCGCACACTTGGAGTGTGTGGCAAAACAAGCCAAGTAATTATTTATTCTTCAACTTCGAAGATCACTTCGATTTCAACGGCAATTTGACCAGGCAGCGATCCCATGCCAACAGCACTGCGAGCGCCAACACCGTCTTCGCCGAAGACTTCGCGGAAGAGATCGCTACAGCCATTGATGACTGCCGGATGTGTTTCAAAGTCAGGTGTCGAATTGACCATTCCCAGCAGTTTGATCGTGCGGACGACTTTATCAAGACTTCCGAGGTAGTTCTTCAATGTTGCGAGAATTGCCAGACCGGTCACTCTTGCGGCGTGGTTGGCCTCTTCGCCGGTCATTGTGTCACCAACTTTCCCCTTGATGAGGCTCCGGTCCGGGAGAACTGGTCCGTGACCAGAGACGTAGATGAGATTCCCAATCTGGACGACAGGTTTGTAAGTCCCACCTGGCTTCGGAATTGGAGGGAGTTCGAGTCCAAGTTCTGCTAAACGTGCTTCCGCTGACATGCTTTTCGTTCCTAATGTAAACAGTACTGGTGATTCAATTTTCACCCGTTTGTGACGATTTTAGCATCCGTTGCTGTGGAATGCTCGTGACTGATCAATTTCGATAAATCTGATTTTCCCCCAGATTTATGAATGTGAATTCGTCCGAGTTCAAACTACCTTGGTGGTTTCATTATTAACTTTGTTTACTTTTTCATCAGGCCGCAGCGTTGAACGGATCAGGACCGAATCTACTTATTATTGGCGCAAGCACTCGTGCTGCAGCGTTTTCGGCGCTGCGGGCAGGATTGAAACCGATGTGCCTCGACATGTTTGCCGACGCCGACTTGCAAGCGAACGCTCTCGCACGCACGATTGAGAACTATCCAGAAGGGTTGATCGGCGCCCTGGAAGCAATCCCTCGGTTGCCGGTGATGTATACTGGTGGACTCGAAAACCAGCCGGATGTGCTGCGAGCTGCAAACGAGTTTCACGACCTGTTGGGCAATACCGCCGAAGATGTCGCGGTTGCACGTACTCCGGAAGGTCTTGTCGATGCGTGGCGGATTGCACAAGTTGAAGCCCCGGAATGGCGGGCTGCGGACAATCCTCCTCCCACTGATGGAACTTGGATTCTCCGTCCACTGTTCGGAAGTGGTGGTCGAGGAATTACGATCTGGGATGAGAACGCAACTAGCTCGCCGGTTCTGCAAGAGCCTCACGGATTTCAGAAACACATTGAGGGGGCTTCCTACTCCGGTGTTTATCTCGCTTCGACAGAAGTCGGTGACGTCCGGTTCGTCGGTCTCACGCAACAACTGATCGGGTTGAAGGAGTGTCACGCAGCGGAATTCCAATGGTGCGGGAATATCGGCCCGACGCTCCTTTCTGTCGAAATTGAACACAAGATGCGTCGAGTAGGCAGCGTTTTGAAATGGAAAGCCGGGATAAAAGGAGTCTTCGGGGCTGATTTCATCGTCACTGACGACGAAAGAATTTTCGTCACAGAAGTGAACCCACGCTATCCGGCCTCTTTGGAACTTTTGGAATTTGCGACTGGTCTTGCACTCATTGAAGCGCACGTTCGGTGCTTCAATGAGACGGACGCTCAGGCATCCTGGTCGCCGAATATCAAAGCTTCGATGCTCGGCAAAGCGGTTCTCTACAGCCCTGTCGACTTCACTTTAACAGAGGATCTCTCAGCGGAGATCAAGGACTACACGGAATATCCAACGGTTGCAGATATTCCAAATACTGGAACTGAATTCAAGACAGGTGACCCGATTTGTACGGTGTTTGCCCAAGGGGAGACGGTTCAGGATTGTCGTAAAGCACTCACAGCACAACTGAGCCAAGTGAGCGAACGCATTCTGCCAGCGGCATCAACCTGATTTCTCTTGAATCTTTCTCAATAGTGTCGCATGTTCGCGACTGCGAACGACAAGTCTTTAGCCGTACACTTGAAGTGTACGGCTAAATGAGCGATCAATTCCACAGCAGGTCCATTTTCACAATCGAGACAACTTCAGAGACGAACACAGAAATGAGTCAAAAACAATTGCGCGGTAGCATGGTCGGGATGGGGATGATCTTTGATGAGACATACCGACCATTTTTTGAAAACGCCCATCACGAAGGGTTGTTTGATCGGAGGTTCGGCGACGTTGACGTTCAGTTAACTGCCGTCGCGACGCGGACAGGCACGCGGGCGGAAGCCTATCGAGCTGTTGCCCCGGATGGCATGAAGGACTTTGTGAGTTCGACCGGCGAAAATTCCGTTCAGGAGTTATTGAAGCAGACAGACCTCGATTTTGTTTGTGTCGCAACGCCGGATGATCGGCACTTCGAGGTTGCCAGAGAAGTCTTAAAGGCTGGCAAGCACCTTCTCGTGGAAAAGCCATCGGTTCTTGATTTACATCAAGTTGACGAACTGACCCAGCTTGCCAAAGAGAACAACGTTCTGAGTAAAGTCGTTTACCATAAGTTGCTCGATCCAGACCACAAGAAACTGCGAACGCTTGTTCACGACAACATTCTTCAACACGTGAATACCGGGTACTGCACGCTACTGGAGCCGAAGTCGATCTCTGGTGGTCAATTTGCTGAATGGATCAAAGGTCGTAACCCAGGCACGTATGTCGCTGTGCATTACATCAAGCTGATCGATTTCACATTCGGAGGAAAACTCAAAACGATCACAGCGACCGGTCAACGAGGACTCGTCGGCGACAAGGACGGCACCACTTGGGACAGTGTCCAGCAGCGGCTTATCTATGAATACGACGATGGTCGGGAAGCGGCGTTTGACATTCATACGTCATGGGTGACACCTGACAACTTCCCAGGATATGTCGAACAGGAAGTTCAGTTCCGATTCGACAATGGCATCTGGAATGGTCATTCTCGTAAGCGAGGTGTTGAATTGACCGTGGAGGAGAAAACTCCTTTCGAAATGAAGCAGTCGATCAACAATCACTACAACGGAACATTTGTCGAACCGTGGGGCGCACGATCTCAGCGCGGGTACGGCATCGAAGTCATCGAACGCTTCGCCCGTGAACTTGCGTACGTCAAGCATGGTGGAACCGCAGAGACCGAGCGAGATCGACTGAACGAAACCCAGCAATTCAGCTACAACGACCTCTCCGCAGATCGCCAGGTTGTCGCAGCCGTTCACGCACTGGAAGTCATTCTGGAACGCGCCGCAAGCGGCGACCCTGATGGAGTTGTCCGAGTGAATGACGAAAACGGCGGCTTAGTTCTGTACTTACCAGGGAAGGCCGAACCTGAAGTTCTGTACCAGCCCGCAGTTTGACCGAGGTGATCGAGCCGCGAGTTCGCTTACCTCGTCTTGTCAAGAATCACTGGCAGATTGGCAATAGGGGCATGGCTTCCTATAGACGATGCGATGACAGCGTGAGCACTCTCGCGGTCCGTACAACAGCGGTGCTTCCATTTTGAACTGTTGGTAAATCAGATAGATAAAAACGAGAAGCACAAACGAAATGAGCGTGATACTCCCTTCGTTGCTGTACATGATTGCGTGCGTAATGATCAGGCCGCAGCACATGGCGTAGATCACAATCACCCACCATTTATTCCGCTGAAAAGCTGTCTTCTGTACTTGATTATTCACTTCTTGGGCAACGTGTGATTCCAGGAGGTCTGCCTTTTCCCGCTGAATGATTGCAACGTTTTCGGCGTTTATCGAGACGAGCAATCGATGTACGCTATCGAGAACACGAAATGCATCATCAAAATCAAAGGTCTGCTGGTGCGCCCACCGATTGCGAAACTCCCTCAGTTCGCTCACAAGACTTCGTTCGTAATGTCCGAGATCGTGACGAAATACAGAATTCCACTGATCCCACATCACAGTCAAGAGTGAGTGCGCGTCCCAGACAATTGTTTTTCCATCTGAGCTGACCCGGCTCCGGTCATCACGAAAACTATTTTTCGCGGCGCGTTGCCAATTGTCACGGTGAATCGTACGAAGTTTCTCCTCAACATACGGAGAAAGCCCCACCGTAAGAAGATCGAGTGCTGTCGAAACACGTTCGCGATAAGTGGACACGAAGAACCCTTTCTGAAGTGTGCAGTGCGCCCTGCAATGTACATTGCTTATAATACGTAACCGAAAAGAAAACTACGACGATTTGATTTCCCGGATATCTGAACTTGTGTAATCAAAACGAAAACAGTTCTAGATAAACCACACATAACGGTAAGAACGACAGTAAAACCGGTTCTCATTGCACGCATAAATCTTTCGTTACTGCACTCTGGAACATTCCGAAAATTCCAATTAATTGACAAATTTCGTTTTTTTAAATCCTGGACTCTTGTGGGGGCTACTCGTTGTCGTGGTCCCCATCGCGATACATTTCTTGCTTCGTCGCCGCCCACGCATCGAAAAGTGGGGCGCAACCAGATTTCTCAAAGTCGTTGTTGAGCGAAACCAGTCGCAGTATCGAGTTCAATCGGTTTCTCATCTACTGCTTCGCGTCATCATCTTGGCATTGATTGCCCTCAGTGCTGCGGAGCCAACAGTTGATGATGACCTGGAAACCATTGATCACCCCTCGGCTGTACATCGCCTGCTCATTGTTGATGTCTCAATGAGCATGTCCGCAACAGTAGACGGAAAGTCACGTCTCGACGATGCCCGGCAGCAAATCTTCTCTTTACTCTCGAAGACAAAAGAGGGAGATTCCTGGCAGTTGCTTCTACACGGATCGAATGACCAACCTGCGCGAATCAACATTCCCACCTACGAAACAGAAATTCTCCGCGAAGAAATCTCTCAACTCACTACAACCTTTCAAGCAGCAAACATCGCCGAGACGTTCACACGTGCGCTGAGACTTGTCGAGGAATTTCCGGGAAACGCAAACGAGATTTTATTCTGGACAGACTTGCCAACTTCAGAGTGGGACGTTTCTGCCAGCGATGTTTATGAGCTCA
>DAOUPA010000679.1 GCA_030626405.1 Planctomicrobium sp. | reverse complement strand
CAACACCAGCATCACCCGCCGCAACTTCCATCAAATCGATGAGATCGCGGAACTGCTTTCCTCACGAGGTATCGCGATGTGGTCGGTCTTCTTTCTGGTTCCTGTTGGACGTGGGATCGAAGAAGAGCGCATTTCAGCAGAGGAATACGAAGTCGCGTTCGCCAAACTGTTCCATCATTCTCAGCGACAGCCCTACGGTATTAAAACCACCGAAGCGCCCCATTACCGGCGCTTCGTGCTGCGGCGTAACGCCGATCCGCTCGCTGAACCTGTGAATGCCAATCACGCCGCAGGTGGCAAAACTCACCGAGCTCCACTGGGAGTTCGCGATGGTCGCGGAATCATGTTCGTTGGTCACACAGGCGAAATCTACCCCGCAGGATTTCTACCGCTCGAGTGCGGAAACTTCCCTCACGATTCGATCGTCGATGTCTATCAGAACAATCCCATATTTGTCTCTCTGCGCGATAACAGTGCGTTGAAAGGGAAATGTGGAACATGCGATTACAACGACGTTTGTGGCGGAAGCCGCAGTCGCGCATTCGCAGTCACCGGCGATCCTCTCGAAGCCGAACCCGACTGCGTTTACGACTCATCTGCGGAGAATGAAGGAAATGTCGTCACGCTGGGAATCGCGTCGTTGTAAAATGCGACGTCATCTCGGCAAGTTGCTATCGACTTCATCTGAATACACATCAGATTCGGTCAGTCCATGGTAAATTAGTCTTTAAATGTTCTCCCAGCGATGATTTTCCCGTGAACTAATTGAGGCAACCCAAGTGAAATTGTGATGCGAAAGACCAGACTTCAAATGATGCACAACTTGACGATCCCTCCTGTTCTAATAATTTTGTTCCTGGGCAGCGTCCCTGCTTTGGCGTTGCCGCCGGTGATCACGTTCAATGATGACGGCGGGTGGTGCTGGTTCGAAGACGAGCGCGCCATCGTCCAAAACGGTCAACTGACTATCGGCACCGTGGCTGCTGGGTCACTGAATTCATCCCGAAAGGGCAATATCGAAGCCACAACGTATGACCTGGCAACTGGAAAACACGTCCGTAGTGTCCTGCACAACAATTTGCAATTTGACGATCATAATTCGCCCGCCTTCTGCGTTCTCAAAGATGGGTGCATTCTGGCGATGTACGCCAAGCACGGCCCTGAAAATCGCATCTACTACCGGATTAGCCAGGAGCCGGGTGACACGTCAACATGGCGGCCGGAGCAAGTCTTCGTTCCCAGCCAGGACTCGCGAGTCACCTATTCGAATCCGTTCCGACTCGCAAATGAAAACAACGGACAGGGTCGCCTGTACAACTTCTATCGAGGATACAAAAACAGCTTCAAACCATCTTGGATGACGTCGAACGATGACGGTCGGTCTTGGGAAGCTCACGGACTGTGGATTGATTTCCCGGTCAAACAGCGGCACCGTCCGTACGTCAAGTACACATCCAACAACCATGACACAGTTCACTTCGTTTTCTCCGAAGGGCATCCGCGTAACTTTAACAACAGCCTCTACCATGCCTTCTATCGCAACGGAGCCTTCTATAGGACCGACGGCATACTCATCAAGTCGGTGACTGATGGTCCGGTCACTCCGGCTGAAGCCACAAAGATTTTTTCAGGAGACGCCAATAATGTCGCCTGGCCATGCGATCTGCACCTGGACGATCAGCAACGTCCGGTCGTTGTCTATTCCGTCCAGAAGAACAGTGCGGGAGAAGACCGAGCAGATGCCGAGGCGGATGGTGATCACCGATACCGGATGGCTCGGTGGAATGGATCAATGTGGCACGATCACCAGGTCGCCTACGCAGGGACTCGACTCTACGCAGGCGAGGATGACTATACAGGCCTGATCTGCATCGACCCTAACGACACAAATACCGTATACTTGTCATCCAATGTCAACATTCTCAACGGTCAGCCCAACTCCAGTGGGCACTACGAAATCTATCGAGGCCACATGAACGATTTGGGCAAGACCTGGACTTGGACTGCGATCACAGAGAATTCCGAAGTCGATAACCTCCGCCCAATCGTCCCCATGGCGGACAACGACCGGACGATTCTGCTGTGGCTGCGAGGCACCTTGACGACTTACACCGACTTCGACTTCGATGTTGTGGGAATGCTGTTCACAAACAGGCAGCAGAAGATATTGGATCTTCAAAAGTAGAATTTCAAAGTGATTTTAAATAAATTCGAGTTGCTGGCAATAAGTGACATTGATCATTGAATGTCAGGAGCTTCCCAGTCGTTGCTGGAATGATGATGAAGAGTTTCACGAGTAGGTTTAATTATGGCTACGTTCTTTCTCCAATAGCCCAGTAGGAAAACAGGGAACTCTGTTTTTGAATCTCAAATTGACCGTCGGGTTGCGGAAATGATTGTGCCTCCACGGACCATTGACTCGTAGCGAACGAAAAGAAGTGGAAACGAAATAACAACACAACAAAAACAGGCCGGTGAGGCCAAGTCATCACACAAGAATCCTCACCGGCGAATCGATTCAGCACAGACTGATGAGTATGAAGAAAACAACGTAGGCGGGCTGAGCCTCTCCCCATTTCAGTTGAACAGATCCGTTGATTTCAACAGGTCTGCTGAACGGAGATTGGGGGGGAGGTCGTTTTTTATTTCGCAGCGTACTCAGAGAATGTTAACGGAGTCAATAACTCTGTGGCTTCACAATGAAACGCGTCCAATGAGGTTGAACCTCTGCAGCTCCATAGCATTGATCGTCCGAGAAACTCCATACGTTAATTGGCTCAGCCAAGAACCCACCCAAATTCGACACAGTTCTGGTTGTAAGGTTCCTGAGAATCGTTGAGTTCATCATGGCTGCCAGTCAAGCTAATTGATTCAGCCAAATCTCCAATCAGTCGTGGACACAAGACTGCCCACTGTTTGACCTTGTCATTAGCAGACAAGGAACAAGCTATGAGCGTGACTGAATTAGAAGACT
>DAOUPA010000714.1 GCA_030626405.1 Planctomicrobium sp. | reverse complement strand
TCGCTCTCAAGTGAAAATTCAGCCGCGATGGTTGAGAATCCCTTGTCCCCAGGTGCTGCTTTCGACCATCTCCTGAGTCACGCCGCCGCTGGCTGCGAATTTTCCAATCTTCGGCCAGGCGAGCGCAATCCGCTTTCGGACTTTATTTTTCCCGATAGGACGAATCCAGCGTGCGACTGGCAACCACGCGGGATCGCCGAAGCCATCGATTAGATACAATCGCCAACTTCCATCGTCTCGATGCTGAGCAACAAGATTGTGGTCGTGCAGATTTCGTGTCAAAACGACATGTTTGAGCAGAAACTCCGAAAACTCATCAAACGCAGGTTTGAAGTCTGCGAGGGAAAAACCTGTTGAGATCAATTCTCGAATGCTGCGAGCGATATTGCCATCGTGGTCCCTGACGAGATCGAGGACCAGTCCTGTTCCCAAGTCAGTCTCAACGACTCCGTAGGAACGGGGTAGATGTTGGCTCATCTGTGGTCCGAGACGGGAAAACAGAGACTCAAGAACCTGCTGTTCGTGGTTGTTGTTGTTGTAGGCCCTTCGGAATCGAGCTGGGATAATCCCGCTGTTTTTGCCCCGAATCGTGGGGCCTTTGTCGTGCCGCATGACTTTGACACACTTGCCGGTTTCGTATGGATGCGTAAAGCAAAGTCGCCGTCCCCCCACTCCAAACGGCTGCATGTCGCCGAGAAGAAGAGGGCCAGTTTCTGATCTATCGTTAACCTTGCCGGTCATTTTTCAAATCCTTCAAATGATCTTGCAGCCCGTGCATATCATCCCCTGACGTCCTTAATGGAAGACACTTGGAGAGACAAAACCCGTTCTACTGGCAGGATAAAGTCATCGGTCAAATTGCCGCAAGATCAACTTTTGTTGCAATAAGTTCCCGAAAATGACCGCGCAGGCTGATTTCGCAACTCTCCGGCACCCGATAAACAACTAACGACTTTACCGAAAGTGCGGAATGCACCGTGTTTTCAATGGAATCAGAGCCTTGTTGACCTAAATTCGACACAATCGTTGTAACTTTGCAGCACTGGGGATTTTCTATGACTTCTAGACCTTTGACAATTTTGCAAATGCTCCCCGAGTTAAACAGCGGTGGAGTCGAAAAAGGTACGGTTGAAGTTTCTGGTGAACTTGTACGTCAAGGATACCGCTCGATCGTGATGTCTTCTGGTGGACGTCTTGTTGAGCAAATTCTTGAACAGGGTGGCGAGCATGTCCAGTGGGAGATTGCAAAGAAATCGCCACTCAGCCTCCGTCACGTCTGGGCATTGCGTAAGTTTTTGGAGCACAATCAAGTCGATATTCTCCACGCCCGCTCACGAGTTCCTGCTTGGATTGCGTATTTTGCCTGGCGCGGAATGGATGCAGAATCGAGACCGAAATTCGTTACAACAGCTCACGGACTCTACAGTGTGAATCGTTATAGCGAAGTCATGACAAAAGGCGAAGTTGTGATCGCTGTCTCCGAAACTGTCGCTGAATATGTTCGAGAAAATTATCGACGCGTTGAGTCTTCAAAAATTAGGACAATCTCTCGCGGTATTGATCCGAATGATTTTCCTAGAGGCTACCGCGCTCCATCTGAATGGCTGAAGAGTTGGGAAGAAGAGTTTCCGACGCTCGCTGACCGCCCGGTAGTTTCACTGATCGGGCGAATGACTCGATACAAAGGTCATCACGAATTTCTGAAAATCATAGACTTCTTACGTAAAGAAGTCCCCAACGTTCGAGGTCTCATTGTGGGCGAGGAAGACCCTCGGCGAAAAGGATATGCTCAAGAGTTACGTGACGAAGTACAAAAGAGAGGTCTCGCCGAACATATTATATTTGCAGGACATCGAAGTGATGTGCGTGAAATTTATTCCATCACAGATGTCATGCTGGCGGTTTCATCAAACCCTCCAGAAGCGTTTGGGCGAACGACTATTGAAGCTTTGAACATGGGAGTTCCAGTCGTGGGTTTTGATCACGGTGGAACCGGCGAAATTCTGCGGAAAGTTTTTCCAACTGGCATTATTCCTATTGATGACTGTCTACAGGCAGCGAATGTTGTCAAAAATATCATTGAACAGAAGCCGGAAGTCCCGAACGGTCATCCGTACCTGAAGGAAACAATGCTCCGCGACACGATTTCAATCTACGAAGAACTGGCTGCTTAATTGCGCATCTTTGGTAATGACATGGTCAAACGTAGTACCATGTTTTTTTTGAAATTAAATAAATTGCGGGAAGCCTCTAGTTCTGTTGTCAAATACGGCTTGATCAATTCTTGGCTCCGTTCCCCGAGGGGAAGCATTCGTAATTTGTTTCGATGCTGAGTTTTGTGGCTTTGTGGTCGGTAATCCCAAAATTTTCCAGTCATCGTGAGATCAATGGCTCTCATTTGAAGCACTTCACCGGGACGCATTCCGGTCAGCAACTGCAATTGAATCATCGTCCACACCGGAGACGAAACGAACGGCTCTACAGCGTCTACGAATGCCATCGGGACTGGCTTCACTCCACCTGTCTCACGTGCAAGCGAACGGCCTGCTTTGAGGCCAGAGAGGCTGTTCAAAGCCAAGTAGACCATATTGTCAATCAGCTTTTTATTGGCTCCCCACTTAAACATCGACTTCAG
>DAOUPA010000652.1 GCA_030626405.1 Planctomicrobium sp. | reverse complement strand
CCGAGTGGAACAAAGAGAAGGATGTTTGCAACCCAGTCCTGACGCCGCTGAACACCGATTTGAAGAAATGGATCGTCTTTAAATTCCCTAAGGGCGTCCTCCCACGAAATCGCCTCATAATTCAATGGAACGTATAAACCGTAAATGGCAAATGCTGTCACGAACATCGCACTGACGGCAAAGTGACTTCGGGTTGGTAGAAAATAAAATTCTCGGAGATGCGTAAATTGAGCATCCTCGGTCTTTTTGGGTTGCTCCTCCTGAACGGAACTCACCTCTCTTACAACAGGTGGTTGCCAGTCAATCCCTGGAAGTTGGGGGGTATCTATTGTATTCGGTTGCTGAATAGAAAGTGGTCGTGATGCGAGATTGGGAGCAAGGGATCGGCTCCGGCGTTTTCGTCTTGAGTATCGACGAAGGCTGAATAGGAAAACGACAATCGCTACCACCGCAACTGTGACGTACTTGAGGAGTGTGTACAGGAAGGTCGAAGAGAGAACATCGCTGGCACTCCAGACGCTGCGAGTTGTTTCCGTTCGAATACGGATTGAGTTCGTGTAGAAATTCAGTTGATTGCCACCTTCACCAGCGCGATATCCACTCCCTCGCAAGACCATCCCTCCTTCGGGAACAGTCGTGGACCATTCGAAACTCGCAGTGCCAATCTGAATAGAATTCTCACTGGATTTTTCGATGCCAATGTAACTGATGCTGGTGAATTCAATGTTGTCCAGCCAATTAGAATTCCCTGCCGAATCCAGACCAGTGACTTCGCACTCCAGCCTAACTCGTACGGGAGTACCGGTTGCAACAATGACCTCTTCACCTGGTACGACATCTCGTGAGAGGCCAACGATGGCGACAGAAAATCTCAGACTCCTGACAATTCCTCCACGGCTCGTAAAAAAAGAACCATGCCGAAGAGCATTCAGGACTCCCTCTGCTGTCGCTTCCTCAACAGAGACCCAGGTTTCAGTCAGGACTTCTGCCGACTGTTCAGCATTGAGATGCTGAGTCCTGGAATTTGAGAATGCAACGTGAACGTCATTCTCTCGAATTAAGAGTTGATTCCATGCCTCATCACGGACTCCCTCTGATCGCAGTCCTTGCTCCGCTGTCTCGAAACGGTCTCCATTTTCAAGTGGTGCAGAAATGGGAAACCCGACAACGAGATCATTGTCTCGACGCAAGGACTCCAGCGACTTGATCATCTCATTGGAACTTTCCCCCAACCAACGTGTCGAGTTCGCCAGCACAACGGGTTCGCTCGCAGTCGAGGTTTGCTGCTTGAGCCATTGGAAACTCTGTTTCACAATTGTAGCGGAATCAAGAAGATCGTTTGAATTGCAAAACTGCCTTTTGAACTCGCGAAGGATTTGAAATTCTTCCGAACTCGCTGGCATTAGAATCGTTAAGTCGTGTTCATTTCTAGTTGGCGAAATCTTCCAATGCAGTCCCGAGAGAATGACCATCTCAGGATGGGCCAGACGTGCATTCATGATTTCAGTGGCGTACGTTTCACTTTGCGATGATTTTTTATGATTGTGGTCATCAATGACCGCAATGACATCGAAACCATGTGAGGCTGCGCTATTGACGATCTCACTGACATGATTTGCCTGACCGCTGACTCTCGCCCTCAGGAAGAAATCAGCCCGGACCCATTCGCTCTTTTTGACCGCCGGATGCTGCCGAAGAAATCTGGGAACATCACGATCCTCAGCGGCAGCGACTGTAGAGTAGAAGATCGACACTACTAAACAAGTAAGAAGAACTTGCAAGAAGGATCGCAACTGCTTCGGCACATGAGAGTGCCGAGAGGAACAATTCTGAATTTTCCAGTTCATGAACTCATCGCATTCGGGGTTCGCACTCTGCGCGAAAGTGCCAAGCTGCGCAGGAATTGAACGGCTCCCCAACCGACTGCAAGCCCCAAAAGATTGGCGAAGATATCCAACGCAGAAGCAAAACGACCTGGCACGAAGAGTTGTACTAACTCAGTCCCAAACGAATAGGCGACAGCGACCCCCAGAGTCAGACTCAATAGCCTGTCACTATCCATCTCGAAGGTTAAGAGCAACCCGAGCAAACCAAACACCAGAAAGTGTTGAACCAGATCAGGAACACTCAGAGTGTAAGCCTCATCAACTCCATCTGTTCCACTCAAAAACCACAACGGGTCGGGGGAGAGCAGGAGATACGTTAACGCAGTCCAATACAACAAAATGACAAGTCTCAACCAGCAGAGCATTCCACGTTGCTCCGTCCCGCAACCTAAGTTCTCTTCAATCCCATTTTTCACTGAATTCGCAGTCATATCATGTAAATTGAGCAGAGTCTGCTGCTATTGAACTCAAAACTCGTGTTTTTCAAAATCTCTATTTGCCTATCAAACATTGCGACGTATCCTTAAGCGTAAGGATCTTAAGTGCTCGGATCAAATGAATTCTACCACCACTCAAATCCCGGTACATCTCGCAGACGCAAGTCAAAAGGCGTCTTTGGAGGAGCGATCTTCCTCGATCCTCCCATCTTCCCCGCGAGAACCCGCAAATGGGTACCGCATAAACGATTGCCAAAACAATGGTTGGGTCGTTTTTGATGTGGACGACAATATCGCATTTTCCGGGTCACTGGTGGACTGCGAAGCATGGATGGATCGAGCCGAAAACCTCACCAATGAAACTGGCTTTCTGGGCTTGCTTCGACACTTGTTGGGCCTCCGTTAGTGGGCAGTTTCTCCATCTCAGCCTGTCCAGTAAGCTGATCTTACCCGCTGAAGAATTCTACTGTGGCGAGAACCTGGTCGTAAATTTTCCGTATCTTGTCCATACGTACCGAGAAACTGAATTCGGTTTCAATCGTTTCGCGAGCATTCTTCGTGAGTTCCACTCGTAACGAATCATTGCTTAACATCTCTCGCATCGCTTGTTCCAGTTCGTCCACGCTTCCCGAATTCACAAGCAAACCGTTCTCGTGATCCTGAATCAATTTTGGAATTCCGGCTATTCTGGTCGCAACAACAGGCACTTCCATCGCCATCGCTTCCAAAACAACGTTCGGCAAACCTTCCCTCAAACTACTGAGCACATAAAGGTCCATCGCTTCGTAGAGTGTAATCGTGTCAGACCGATACCCGAGCAAGTGTAAGCGATCTGTATGTGCCGATGCAGCGATCTGCGATTCTAATTGCTCACGCTGATCACCTTCTCCGATAATCGCCAATTCAATATCAAGCCCTGATTCAATCAATCTCTCGACAGCAGAAATCAGAAGGTCAAATCCTTTCTCT
>DAOUPA010000078.1 GCA_030626405.1 Planctomicrobium sp. | reverse complement strand
ATACCATGGTAGCCGTGCGATGAAATCACAATGACGTCTGCGTTAATCTCTTCAGCATATGCGGTCACTTCATGACCAGGACTGCCGACGCGAACCTCAATGCTGGTTTCGGGAGCACCATGATCTTTTAAAAAGTTTGTTGCGAATGTTTTGACAGCCTCAATGCGTGTCTCATCTGAAAGATCGCCCCACACAACTGCTGGAGAAATTGCTTCCAATGGTGGCAAAACGTGAATCAGGCGGACCTTACTAGCATCTTTCGCGAGTTCCACTGCCGCACACAATGCGTTCTGTGATTCTTCCGAGAAGTCCACCGGCACAACAACAATTTCATGTTTTAATATCGACATCTCATCACCTGAATAGGGGCAGTCTCACTGAGTTCTGACAGTTCCACCAGCAGTTCTACTTCTTCCACCATCAACGCTCAACCCTGAACGATTATTTGTACGTCTGAAACGCTCCAGCTTTGTAGCGATCCCAGTAAGCGAGTAAATCTTTTCGAACCTTCGGGGAAAGAAGGACGACACCCAGAATGTTCGGAAAGGCCATACCAAGGATCATAAAATCGGAGAAATCGAGCACACTTCCAAGATTCACGATTGTCCCAACGAAAACGCAAATGACCGCCAGAATTTTGTAGAGGAAGGTACTCCTGGCTCCGAAAAGAGTTTCCCAAGCTTTCTCCCCGTAGTAGCTCCACGAAATAATCGTCGAGTATGCGAACAGTGTCACGGCGATGCTAAGCAAAATCGGGAACCAACTGATTTCCTGTTCAAATGCCTTCGAAGTTAAAGCAGCACCTTCGAGTCCCTGATCGACAAGCCATGCGCTGTTATCCCACGCGCCCGTAATAAGAATCACCAAGGCAGTCATCGAGCATACGACAATGGTATCAATGAACGGTCCCAAAAGTGCCACGCAGCCTTCACGGACCGGTTCTTCGGTTTTCGCTGCACTGTGAGCAATCGCAGCGCTTCCAGCACCAGCTTCATTACTGAATGCAGCACGCTGAACACCAACGACCAACACACCGATGAGGCCACCACCCATGGCGGCCCCGGAAAACGCCTCACTGAACACCTGACCGATGAGGGCCGGGACTTCTGCGAGATGCATGGAGATAATATACAAACAGGCAAGGCTATACATGATACACATCGACGGCACGATTTTTGACGCGGCAGCCCCAATTCGCTTAATTCCACCAATGATCACGGCACCAACAAATCCAGCGAGAACGAGACCGTAGATCACTTTGAACGTCCCAGCGAAACTAGCAACTTCACTCTTGAGTTCAGTTTGCTTCTTCTTGAGAGTTTGTACTTCCTCCAAATTTTTGGCATCGGCGGCTGTTTTTATTTCGGCTTTCAGATCAGTGATCTCATCAAGCCTGCCGCGCTGGAACATCTGCAACATGGCGCTTCCAGACTGATTCGCTTGCAGCATGTTTCCACCGCCAAAACTTGCCAGCAGACACATCACTGCAAACACAACTGAGAGCACGCTGCCGAGCAAGCCGAGCTTCATTTCTGCCAGACCGACCTTGAGATATCGCATCGGTCCGCCAAGGACGGTTCCATCTGGATTGACGTGGCGGTATTTCTGGCCGAGAGTACATTCAACGAATTTGGTGCACATGCCGAGCAAGCCGCACAGCAACATCCAAAAGAACGCGCCTGGCCCGCCGAGCGTCATCGCGATTGTGACCCCAGCGATGTTTCCTAACCCGATTGTCGCAGAGAGTGCTGATGCCAGCGCCTGAAAGTGAGTGACCTCGCCGGTTTCGTTCGGATTGTCGTATTTGCCACGCACAATATCGATGGCGTGCCTGAACCCCCAGAAATTAAACCCCCGCATGAACAATGTGAAGAAGACTCCGCCAAGCGCCAGCCATGCGACAACAACTGGAATGCCTCCTTGCGGTTCGGTGAATAGATAAGCTGCTTTCCCATCTTCTGGTTCAGGGTTCGTCTTCAGGAAACCGCGATTGGCCCAATCATCAATTGTTTTTTGAGAAACAATTACTTTCCCCGGTAAACTTCGCATTTCCTCCAGAATCTGAAAGTCGCCAGAAGCTGTTAATATGAACCGACTGCCATATTCGACCTGCCCTTTTTCTCCATCTCTTTTCAAAGAGACAAACTCGACTGCTTTGCCATCGAGCGTACCAAGCTTGTAGTTCTTTGCTTCACCATCAATCGTGTGACCAGGAAGAAGTTTTTCCTGTGCTGCCAGAACTTCCGCTTGCGAATCGGTCAACTCCAGTGGCTGTCCATCTTCTTGTGAACCGACAGAAAGAAATGGCCCCTCGCTCCCAACAGGACGTTGATAGGTCGCCGTCCGTTCAAAAACGATGACATCTCGCTCTGAGCGACCAAGACGGTAGAACAGCACCTTTTCCATCACACCCACAGCAGAGCCGAACAGACCATCCACTTTTTCAAGCAAGCTTGGTGCTGGCGTATCCTGTTCCGTTTCGATTATGACAAATCGGCTGTCTGTTCCTTCAGCGGTTGTTTTTGCTTCTTGTTCTTGAGCAAATCCGGATTGTGGGATTGCGCTAATGAATAGAATTGCGAAGACAAGCAGGCAGTTCTTCTGTGCAACCATCAGGGGTATGGACTCCCAGAGGGGTAAAACGGGCGGAGATCGCATTTTGTAAATGCTGACGACGACAACGAATACGGTGAGTGTAGGGGGGGAGTCCCTAACAACTCAATGCAAATTCATTGTGCAAATCGATTTAAGGATTGAGTTTATTTTGCAGCGAAAGGTGAGATTTTACTGCAAATCGACGTTCTCTCGGTATTGATAGCTAAACCAAACGAACACAACTTTCAGTGCCATAAATTTCAAGAAGTTTTCGCAAGTCACAATTCTAGTTTTGAATCCTTCATTTTTTCTATTAGAATCAACGCTGGGATGATTGCATATTTTCACATACTATTCTCCACAAGTCACAACTTTCCTCAACTCAATTTCGTTTGTTCTAGTTCAAACAAACCATGAATACCGCCAGTTCCACAGAGCCGAAATTCTTGAAGCGATTTCGAATGGAAATCGACTTGAGAGACGTTGTGCTGGAACGCCCCCAACTCCCGGAGGGTTACCACTGGGTTCAGTGGCACCCGGAACATTTACATGACCATGCCTTGGTAAAATTCGAGAGTTTTCACACTGAAGTGGACACTCAAATCTTCCCGGCCCTCAGAACCTTAGTCGGCTGTCGAGAGTTGATGCAGTCAATCATGACTCACCCAGGCTTTCTTCCTCAATCGACTTGGCTGATTCAATTTGGTCAACAAGAATTTCGCCCACCGGTTCCCTGCGGAACAATTCAAGGACTGTGTCAAAGCATGCTGTTGGGGGCGATTCAAAATGTCGGCGTCACTCCTGAGCACCGTGGCTTTGGTCTAGGGCGGGCCTTGCTACTCAAAAATCTTCACGGTTTTCGGTCATGCGGATTACTGCGGACCTACCTCGACGTCACAGCGGACAATGTTGCCGCAATCTCGCTGTATGAATCTCTCGGCTTTAAACACGTCAAAACAAGCTATCGCGAAGTGGCTCCGATGTTGCCTGTGAATAGCTAAATTCAATCGCCATGCAGTTGACGTAATCTTGAAGAAGTTCGCAGCATCCACTGGATGCGTTCGAATTCGTCGAGCCAGTCCTGAACCACAGCAGCGGTGAGATCTTCGTCAACAGCAAGTCCGGTCGGGCAACTTGCTCCTTGAATATGAGAAGCCATGCTTCTGTATTTCGACAGCGTTCGGTCGCCGAAACGTCCACAGAATTGACCGTCTTCACTGAGAAACACAACCGCAGGCACACGCGCTCCACCGCATGTCTTCAATTCTGCCGCCAACTCTGCTGCAGCGTCTCGATCAAAATATCGAACTTGAATCTTGTCGTTGCAGAGTGCAAATCGATTAAAAATCGGACATTGGTTCACGCAGTCACCGCACCATGCACCGGCGAGAACGATGACTTTCATCTCACGCACAAAACTCTTCAATAACGTTTGCTGACCTTCAGTGAGTTCGACCGAATTGTGAAAGTCGGTCCAACGGCGAGTTTGTTCGTCCGTTGCATACTCTGCAAGAAAATCCTGATAGGAAAATCCGTTTTCATACTCGACTGCGTAATCCATTTTGTCTACCAACAACTCATCGATTTAAGAGGTTTGCACTTGTAAGTAAAGTTCACGTGCCAGCGTTTTCAAGTCATCACCTGGGACTAAATATGTCATGACAAGTGAACATTTTTGAGTATGGTGGCATGCTCTTGAATCTTGTCAAGCGCCTCACGGAACTGATTAGCAGCTTGCCGACCTTTCAATAGAAAAGGGTGATGCAAGATGACGACTGAGTCGTGTGCGTAGCTAGCATTTTCCAATTCGCCGACTTGCCGAAACCGGCGCCGTGCATGAATTCGATGCAATGCAGCGAAGCCAGGATAGAGGGGAACCCCTTCCGCCTGCATTGCTCTGCAGAACAAATCCCGCGAGAGACCTCCCATCAACGTTTCGTGATACCACATGCCAAATTTGTAATAGTCTGAAATCGCCTTCGGGCAGCGCGTGAACGGCCTCAAACAAGTCTCGCTCCCCAAAGCTTCCGTGATCGATTCAGCACCAATCAAGCGTCTTCGATGCCGTTCTTCGATTTGATCCAATTGGGAAACGAGAACCGCTGCCTGCATTTCCGAGAGCGGGTACGCTTCGTTGCCTCGTTCATTGTACAGTCGAATACGTTGTGCAATGTCAGCACGATTGGTGAGAACCGCACCTCCTCGACCAGAGGTTAAGAGTTTCGAACCACCGAAACTAAGAACGGCGACATCACCGAAACTTCCAGCAACGCGACCATCGATCACTGCCCGGCTGGAAACCTGACAACAGTCTTCGATGATGGGAATGTCGCGCTCATCGGCAAGATTCCTGAGCCACACCATGTCGACCATACCTCCATGCAGATGTGAGGTTAAAATCGCTTTTGTCTTTGATGAAATCGCAGCGGCAACCTGGTCGACATCAAGTTGTCCGCTCTCCCGATCTATATCAACAAGAACAGGTGTCGCACCGAGAAGAACGACGTTCGTGAAGTTGGCTTTGAAGTCGTACGCTGCCAGGATCACTTCGTCATCTTGACTGACGTTGAGACCACGTAAAGCGAGTTCAACAGCGGAGGTTCCACTCGAAGTCAGAATGATCTGCTCAGCCTGGTATTGTTGCCGAAAATTCGAGATGAGATCCTGAGTATGCTCGGCGTGATACTGCCCCCACGCTCCACTCGATTGCAACCGCGCGAAAACGTTCGCGATAGCTTCGTCCGAAATCGGCCAGGGAGATGGACCTTCCGAAACGACCGGAGCACCTCCCAGCAGAGCAGGTTTTTCTGTTGGAGAATTTTCACTCATTGCATCGTGTCTGAATTATTCAAAAAGTGAAATGAAAAGGGAACGCGGATTCACTCGGATGCGGCGGATGAAAACGGATTCGTCAAACTCAGAGGACGATGTCACCGTCTGGCTCGCGTTGCGGTATTGTAACAAATTCGTGATGAGTGAGTGGTACGCCACACACTTGAAGTGTGCGGCTAAAGCAGATTTCTGATCAATCACATCAGACGAGAGAAGTGTTACAAAATGCTAAACTCTTCAAGGTCGGTCGCGAAGTCCGAAGGCGGCCCGTTTTTCATTGTCTTGACGAAGTCATTCACCCAAAGGTCGTCTGGAACTCCATACGGTCGGAACTTCTCGCACAGTCCTGTTTCCTCTCGATAAAGCAAAGCTCGGTGAGTTCCAAGTCGCGAGGCAACCGGTGAATCGATCAGGTTGCTGGAATCGGCGGCGTTCATTTGCAAGGCGACTCGCAGTTCGAGCTCCTTCTTGATTTGGCGGCTGAAGCTGCGTTCAAAGTTATTGTAGGAATCGCACCAGATGATGAAGTGAATGCCGAAAATGGGGCCTTCGGTCAGTAAGTCGGCAAACAGCTTCCCTGGCTCAGCCGGTTTTTCTTCCGCTGCGCTTCCGAACCCACCGAGACTGAAGTCGTCTTCGGCTTTTCGCAGGTCGCGGAACTTGGCGATATTGTCGATGAAGACAAAGTTCGGCGCATACGACTCGTCTGGTTTTTCTGTTCGCTGCTGAAGTTCCTTTGTCAGAGCCTCCAACGCTGCCGCCGATTCTCTGGGCGTCGTCACGCAGGCTGAAACTGGAAGTGACTCGATGAGACTCTTCCACCTCCTTGCTTCGAGAGTCTCTTGCGGATTGCCATCGAAAATGTAAATCGCTGGCCGATCACTCTCGGTAGTTGTCTGTGAAGTTGTGGTCGAAGAAGCGGCGAGCGTGATTGCCGCAGTCGTCATCATGCCTCGTGCAGCGTCAGCGTCTTGACCGACAATTAATAAGTGACTGCCGCTTTGCCGATGAAATGTGACTGCCGTGGGAGGTTGAATTTCGACGGCGTCGCCGAGCCAAATTGTCGGAGCCGAGAGCGGTTCTTTTCTATCTGAAAACGTTTCAGCCAGTTGTTGAACGTTTGTATTGATGCGAATGTCGGCGGGAATGTTCCCTTCGAAAACGATTGCTGGCTTCGTTTCAATGCCTTGTCGTTCAGCCTTGTTTTGCAACGCCTCTAAATGGTGTCGCCGTTCCTGATCGGCGAGCCACGCGATTTGGAACGGATGGTTCCCTTCCATCATTCCATTGGCATCGTTGTAAATCGCTTCGCCAGGCCGTGTTAGAAGTCGGGCGGCTGTATTGTCTTCACTGAGAATTAAATGTGCATCAGCTTCACTACATTGCAAAGCGACTCGCACGGCAACTTGCCCCATTGTTGTCCGAGCGAGAGAGTAGGCACCACCGAGTGTTTGTGATCCGAGAATGACATGAATTCCAAACGCACGCCCTTGCCGAACGAGACGGTCGAGCAGTAATGCTGCCAACTGGCTGAGCTTGTCGTCCTCGATAAAAAACTCTTGAAATTCATCGACGATCAACAAGATGCGCGGTAGTGGTTTGTCCGGATTCGCATTTCGAAAACCAGCAATGTCTTGAACACTGTGCTTGCGGAAGAGTTCGCCGCGTTCCTGCAACATTTCGTCGAGACGTTGCAACGCACTCACACCAAATTCACGGTCACTTTCAATGGCAACGACTTGTGCGTGGGGCAGTTGGTAAGTCGCGTAGTCTTTGAACTCAACGCCTTTCTTAAAATCGATCAGAAAGAAATTGACCTCATTCGGGCTGTAAAACAGAGCGAGGTTTGTGACCAGAATATGCAGGAAGGTTGATTTTCCAGATCCAGTTTTACCAGCGACAAGCATGTGCTGGGACGTTCCTTTTCCGAGTTGCATCGTTTGCAGTTTCGTCGCACCTGCCCGACCGAGCGGGATGATGAGTTCGTTCCGCGAATCTCGCGACCAGATTTCCCCGGCCTTAGGAGTGATTCGATCGAAGGAAACCTCAACACGGCGCGCATCCTTGGAAGCTTCACCCACCATTTTCACGATTGAGGTAAACGACTCTGGCTCCGGTGGGGAATCAATTGTCACAGGCCAGGGAGAGAGAGCCTCTTCGGTCGCATGGAAGCAGTTGTCTTGCCACTGATAACAATTCATGTGTGGTTCGAGATCGGCAAGCGAGAAATTATTCGGCATCTGCTTGGAAGGGTCGATGTTCATCAATGTGTAGACCCCGCAACGCGGTCCACTATTGACGATACTCACGAGGCGGCGGGCGGCGATTTCGCTGAACTTGGAAGGGAAGTCGCTAATCACCAGAATATGATAAGGCTCCGCGACCTCACCGGCGGACTCGTTGTACTCTTCGATGGTTTGAAATTCGTTGCGGAGATACGTTTGAAAGACGTTTTCCATATGCTCGGTGAGATCGGCAAGGCGCGCCTCGATCTGTCCGGACTCTGTCCAGATGCGTTTGGAGATCATCAGGTCATCGTAGTCAGCGAGATGCATGAACCCGCCGAAACTTTCTCCAAGTCCAATCGGATCAATCATCGTGAAACGTAATTTCCCCGGTGGCACAAGAAGGAGCAGTCGCAGCATCATCGATTGCAAAGCATCAATGGCTTGCCTGCGTGCTTCAACATTTGGCGACTTGAACAGGGTCGAAGTTGCTCCGGGAAAAGCCGCTTCGCCAGGAAGTTGAAAAGTCGAGAGTCGAGGAGCGAGACGGACTTCATCAGAAATCGCGTTCGGCCAATCGTGCAGGTCAACGTGCATCTGACCAAACCGAATTCCGCGTGGAATTGATTTACTCGGCTGCCAAGTTTTGGTGTCGAGTTGATTCCATTGGGAGTTTGTTTCTTCGTCCGCGGCACTCACGGCGTTCACTGTTTCGAAAAAATGTCGACTCGATGTTTCCCATTCAGATTTGAGGGTCATCCACATCTCAGACTGTTTGCGGCTCTGCGTATTTTGAAGTTGCTTGAGTTGCGTTTCGAGTCGCTCAAGATCGCCGCCCCAGCGAGTTTCAGACTCTTGGAGTCGACGACTATTCTCATTGTCGATTTGTTCCAACTGCTGGTCTCGCTGCGCCGTCGTCTGGTCTCTCTCGGTTTCGTATTTCGTCAATTCAAGGTTCAGTTTCTCGTCACGCCCCGCTTCGATCTTTGCCAGTCGCTCGGCGTGCGCCGTTTCGAAACGATCCAAAGCATTCTGTCTTTCGCGTTCAATCTTTCGTTGTTTCGCCGCTGTCTGCTTCTGTTGCTTGCCCAGAGTTTCCTTGGCAAGGTTCAACCACTGTTGGTGCAGCCAAATTGCAAGAGCCTGTGAATCGGCCAACTGTCGAGAAAGATCAGCTTGTCGCATTGCTCCAGTTGCATACAGAATGCCAGTCAAAAGCAACCCGCCAATTGCACCTCCAATTGCAGAAATTCCGATCCAGTTAGACGCGAACCTCGCACCTGTGACACCGGCAAGTTCTGGATCGACGAACAGAAATACCGGAATTGCGACGATGGCCATCATCACGACGAAGACGATGAGTCCTCGAAAACCGAGAAAGAGTTTCGGAAGAAGCAATGCTTGAATTTTCGTGAGCAATTCCTGAGATTTTTCGATTGCCTTGAGAAAATGTTCGTTCGCCTGCTTTCTGTTCTTGGGAGATCCTGTTGGTTGAAAAGCTGATTTCTCTGTCCCTCCTCGCTGTTCAAACAGTTCGCGAGACTGTTCTTTCAGAGTTGCAAGCAACAGGTCATGCTCTTCGAGTGTCTTGTTGAAGATCGACTGAAATTTATCGAATTCCCGAAGTGGGCTGCCTTCAGCTTTGTCATCCAAAAGAGATGAAACAACCCATTCGCTCTCTTCACGCTGTTGTTCAAGATGAGTCGATTCTTGTTTTGCCTCAGCGTTCACACTTTGGAAGAGAGACTCATGCGCTCGCTGTGAATTGAGAAGTTCCTTATTGAAGTGCTGAGCAGTTTCACTCTGGACTGACTGATATTCTTCGTTGAGTCGAGTCAGTTCCAACTGTTGATGCTGGCGTGTAATTTCAATTTGTGATTGCAGTTCAAGTTGCTCAGCGCTTGGTTCTGTCGAGAGTTCGCGCAGTCGATCTTCCTGAGTTTTGCGACGCAAGATATCTGCATCGAATTGTGCCAGAAGTAATCCGTAGTCAGACATATCCTGCTCTCGACCATGTGTGACACGTTTTGCCTCGCATTTTGCGACTCCCTGAGACGTTTCAATCAATGTTGCAGACACAACCAGACCCTCACACTTTTCTCAAAGAATCTGACTCTTCAAGGAATCATCGGCAATTTGCGAACAAGTGGCAACCGAAGCCTGCCGAACACCTTCGGTCGATCGAACTCTCTTCTTAAACGAGTTCTGCCTCACCTTTTCAACTTTCACCCGCCAACCTGCGCAAAAAAACAGGACGGTTGAAGGCAATGCCTTCAACCGTCCTGATCAAATCGTAGTGATACAGTATTAGTAGCTGAACTGGCGTTCAAGTTTTCCTGCACACGAAACGCAAAATCGAGCGTGCGGAATCACTTTGAGGCGTGTTTTCGGGATCCATCGTTTCGATGGCGGTCTCCCTTCATCTTCACATCCTTCACAGATTCCGTAGGTGCCATCTTCGATGCGTTTCAACGCAGCTCGGATCTCTTTGAGTACTTCCTGGTCGCTTTCCATGACCCTAAGTGAGAAGTCTTGTTCATAGTTTTCAGTCCCCAGCTCCGCCATGTGCGTGGGTGTCCGAGAGTCAGATCCAGTTCCAAGAGCACCGCTTGAAAGCGTCTGAACATCGCCACGAAGACGAGCATCCAGAGCTTTCAGAAGCTCCTTGAACTGAACTAAGTCTTTCTTATTCAGCATCAGTGTAATCCTATTTTCAGGAAGGCGGCCAATTCATTGATGAACTTCCAATTATTCCGATAAGCCGGTCCATTTTCAACTTGGTTGGCACATTCGTTTGCAGTCGGAGAGGACTTTTCTGGATTGATCCCTTCAGAAGACCGCAAATACATGAATGATTTGAACGTATTTTATTGACTGAGCGACATTCCAGTGCGTATAAACCATCTACGTGAACGTTATGAACGTTGTTTCTGTGCCGGGACCGTCACATTATGAATCGTCGAAAAAGTTCGAATCGCGAGCCATCCGCTGTTCTCATGAAGCGGGCTGAGGCTCTGCAGCAGCGGGAAATATCGTATCTCTTCTGCGACGAATTGGATTCCCTGACGCTCAACGATGTCTTAAGTGTCAACCAATGCGTCACTTACAAAGAACAAACACCCTCCCTGGACGCTCACTTGCCAGCTTCGATGAGCAAACCGTTGCTCACAGCTGCTGGTGAAAGGCGACTTTTTCAGAAAATGAACTTCCTGAAGCATCATGCCAGCCAACTCAGAGAGAAGCTGAACCCTGAACGGCCAAAACAGTCACATATTGAGGAGATTGAACAGTGCCTGACGCTCGCTGAAGAGAGTCGAGCAGCAATAGTTGAGTCGAACACGCGACTCGTGGCGTCTATTGCTTATAAGTTCGCAAATTCTGCACTAGACTGCGACGAATTGATTAGCGAGGGAAATATCATCCTCCTCAATGCTGTCGACAAATTCGATTACAGTCGAGGATTTCGCTTCAGCACCTATGCGACATACGCAATCCAGCGTCATTTCTACCGGTTTTTGCAGAGAAAGCAACGTCGCACGAATATCGAACGGGCGATTCCGGTCGAAGTTCTTTGCGATCTCACGCCCAGCCAGGAACAGGAGCAACCGTTGAACTCGCAGGTTGCCGAAGCGCTGATTGCTCGATTTGAAGACTGTCTGGAAGAACGGGAAGCTGTGATTCTTCGCGAGCGATTCGGTTTGAACGAAACTCAATCCTCAGCAACGTTGAAAGCTGTTGCGGACCAAGTTGGCTTAAGCAAAGAGCGAGTCCGTCAACTTCAAAAGCGAGCCATCGAAAAATTGCAGGACCTGGCGATTCAGATGAAAATACGACTTGAACCATCGTTTTGAGCAGTTTCAAAGTTTGCAGGGTCGGTTCCACCGGTCGAGAACCATCAGACCGTTCAAAATAGCCGGTAAAACCGGCCCTGCTTGACTGGTCATCAAGGCGGCAGAAGCTGAATCGGCGAACTTCACCGAAACAGTCTGCGGAGTTCGGTGTTTTACCCAGTAAGTGCTTCACAATCGTGAAACACGCTCGATATTTACTGGGAGCATCTCTGATGCGTTTCGCAATTGCCACATGCCTGCTCGCTTTTCTTTCGAACTCGGTGTTCGCAGAAGATTCATCTACCGAAACGGCCTCAAGAGTGGACGAATTGCTCGTCAAGTTACTGGCAGACGAAGGAGTGACCGTTGCTCCCGTCACGAAGGATGAAGACTTCCTTCGGCGTGTCTATCTCGATCTGGCAGGCGTTGTGCCCTCGCCAAAAGAATCAACTCTCTTCGGCCTGAATCCTGACCCGTCGAAGCGGTCGAAGGTCATCAATTCTCTTCTGGAGTCCGAAGACTTTGGAAAGCTCTGGGGAGCTTACTGGCGGAACGTTGTGATCTCGCGAGCCACTGAAGCACGTGCTCGTATTGTGCAACCTGCTTTCGAACGCTGGTTCGTCGATCAGATGAACGAGAACCGCCCTTGGGACGAAATCACTCGAACGTTGATCACCGCGACTGGTCCTGTCGGAGAAACGGGTGAAACGGGTCTCATCTTCTCACATACCGGACAACCAGAAGAACTCGCCGCCGAAGTTTCACGGATCTTCCTTGGCATCCAAATGAGTTGTGCGAACTGCCACGACCATCCGACCGACTCCTGGAAGCGAGAAGACTTTCACCAACTCGCTGCGTTCATGCCACGCATCTCAGTTCGTCGAGAAGAGCCTGGAAATCCTCGCAGCTTTGCGGTTCGATCTCTGGAAAAAAACCAGCGCGGACGACGCGGTCGTGATATTGATGTCGATCAAATTTTCCGTGCCCTTGATCGGAATCGCGATGGTTTCATTGTGAAATCCGAGGCTCGTGGACAAATGGCTCAGCGTTTCGACAGGCTTCTCGATCTCGCAGATGCTGATAAAAACAAAAAACTCTCCAAGGCGGAATTCAATAAAACGCGTGAAGCGGCAAACAATGCGATGCCTGGTCGTGGCGAACTCGAATACTACATGCCGAACTTGAACAACCCCGCATCGAAAGGAAAGTTGACGCAACCGGTCTTCTTTATTCCTGAAGCAAAGGGACCAAGACTGCGATCAGGTGCAGACGACATGACGCGTCGACACGCACTCGTTGACTACATCACCTCTCCCACCAATCCCTGGTTTGCACGCGCCTTCACGAATCGAATTTGGGCTGAAATGCTCGGTCAGGGATTCTATACGCCGATCGACGATATGGGGCCAGAGCGAATTGCCATGTTCGAAGAGGTTCTCGAAATTCTCGCTCAGGGATTTGTTGAGAATGACTACGACGTGAAATGGGTTTACCGAACGATTGCCAAGACCGAGGCGTACCAACGTGAACTCCGTTCACAACAGAGCGATGAATACGTCCCTCCGTTCGCGTCGGCAACTCCCACACGCTTGCGGTCCGATCAAATTTACAAATCGCTGTTTCAAGTTCTGGGAGTCTCCGCAGGAACGGTCGGAGACATACGCGGCAATCGATTTGCGATGACAGCGCGGCGAGGGGGACAAGACGTTGGAAAATTGATCTTCCAGCAAACGTTCGGCGTCGATCCATCCATGCCAAAAGACGACATCATCGGCAACGTGCCTCAAGCATTGTTCATGATGAACAGCGGACAAATTGAACAGATGATCCGAGGAACCGGCGACACGAAGCTCGCGCGAATTCTTCGCAAGCAATCGAACGATGAAGACGCCTTGAGCGAATTGTACCTTCTTGTTCTCTCACGCGAGCCAACTGATACTGAACTCGCAATCAACACGAAATACGCCACTGAAGTTGGAAATCGCTCGGAAGCATTCGAAGACATTATGTGGAGTTTGCTGAATTCCACAGAATTTATCTCGAAACGATAGTCGCAACGTCGTAGGCCGTATTCATCCGGCACGAGGCACTTGAAATGCGTCGCTAAACAAATTTGCTTTCAGCTTCTAACAACCGTCATCAAAGTCTGTCACAAAACGACCGGAGTCTCCTATGAACTCTTTCATTCACGAATCGATCTCGCTCACCCGCAAGCGGCTCAGCCGTCGTCGCTTCCTCCACCATGTTTCGGCGGCAGGGTTGGCGACCGGAATGCTTGGTTTTCGAGACGTGATGTCGCTTCAGGCGGAGGAACTCCGTCGACAAGGAAAGTCGATGATCCTGCTCTGGATGGCAGGTGGTCCCAGTCAGATGGAAACGTTCGATCCGAAACCGAAGCATGAAAACGGTGGCGGAACGCGCGTCATCAAGACTGCAATTCCAGGTGTTCAAATCGCCGAAGACTGGTCGAACATGGCATCGGTCATGAACGAAGTCGCTTTGATTCGTTCAATGACAAACAAAGAAGGCAATCACCAGCGTGCGGCGTACCAAATGCACACCGGGTACGTTCCTTCCGGCAGTGTGAAGCATCCCGCGATCGGCAGCTGCATCGCACAGCAAATCGCCGACCATGACGCCGAACTGCCGAGTGTCGTTTCCATCGGACAAACACAAGGTGCCGGATTTTTGGGTGTCGACTACGAACCCTTCAACGTCAACAAGCCTGGAGTAATGCCACAAAATTTAGCACTTCGACAGTCAGGCAACCGCTACCAACGCCGTCTTGGATTGCTTGGAAAGCTGGAAGGAGAATTTTCCAACCGAGGTGCTCAGAGTCAAGTTCGTAACCATAACCAACTCTACAACAAAGCTTCGAAACTCGTCTTGAGTCCACAGACAAAAGCCTTTGACCTCAGTGAAGAATCGGAAGACTTGAAAGCCTCGTATGGCGATTCCGACTTCGGTCGTGGTTGCTTACTTGCGCGGCGTCTGGTTGAGTCAGGCGTCACTTTCGTAGAGATTCGCTCGAATGGCTGGGATACGCATCAAGACAACTTCGCGGCTGTCGCTAATAAAGCGAGTGAAGTCGATCCGGCAGCAGCGACCTTGATCAAAGATCTCAAAGACCGTGGCATGCTGGAGAACACTCTCGTTGTCTGGACCGGCGAATTCGGACGCTCACCAAAGGTGAATGGTCGCGGTGGACGCGATCACTTCCCGGTTGCGTTCAACTCATGGATGGCAGGCGGCGGGGTCAAAGGAGGTCAAGTGATCGGCGGTACGGCAAAAGATGGTTCTTCCATCCAAGACCGTCCGGTTGCTGTCGCAGATTTTCTGCGGTCAACATGCCACAGCCTCGGTGTCGATGCCTCCCACGAAAACATTAGCCCACTCGGTCGCCCAATGAAGGTCGTCGACGGTGGCGAAGTCGTTGAGGAACTGTTTTCGTAAAACATTGCATCACAACCTCCAGTCAAAATGCCCACAACAACAATCCAACTGCGTCCGCGCAGCTGCACCGTGTCGGTGCAGTAGCTGCCCCGGTGGTTTCGGCCATCGGGGCTTCTTTTTTGGACGAGAGTCAAGGGTTGCCGAAGCGCTGTGCGTGGGTTTTCCCGCAGATTCGGATCGAATCTTTTGGAGTAGAATTCAAGTTTTCCGGAGTACCCATTTAGTACCAGGTGAGTCACCCGCAGAGTGTTTGAGATGGTGAAGACAATAATTGCCCCTCCATCCCTTTGGAATGTGCCATGCCCATATCGCGTCAGCAGGATGGGCATGTGAGAAAATCGTCGGCGCCGATTCATGTCCACCCTGCTTCGCGATGTGGACATGGCACGCTGGCTTTTTGACTGGTCCACCGGACCATTTGCATAATCTCTTCAAAAAGGCGACATTGTTCCAACGTTCATGATTACGAGTTCGTACGTACCAGTTGATGATCTGAGAACTGTATGGACTAGTCGTGTTTGCAAGGAGTTGTGGCGTGCGAAGAAGAGCTGGATTTACACTCATCGAATTGCTGGTCGTGATTGCCATTATGGCTATTCTGGTGGCGCTGTTGTTGCCTGCCGTGCAACAGGCTCGCGAGGCGGCCCGACGCACTCAGTGCAAGAACAATTTACAGCAACTCGGCTTTGCTCTGCACAGTTACTACAACTCGTACGAAACCCTACCTCCTGGCGTGACCAACAGCACTGGTCCGATCAAACAGGCAGCGGATGGATATCACCACAGTTGGCTGGTTTCTCTCTTGCCGTATCTCGATCAATCTGTTCTTTCAGGAGCGATCAACACAAAACTGAGCATCTATGACGAGGCAAATTTAAAGGCGCGAAAAGTAGTCGTTTCAATCTTTCTGTGCCCGAGCGATCCAGCCTCGAACACAGCATTTGCAGGAAACCAGGATGTCGCGCTCAGCAGCTACGCTGGGAATCATCACCCAGTCTCAGCCCCGATCGACACGAACAACCATGGTGTTCTCTTCCTTAACAGTCGCGTGCGATACAAAGACATTTACGATGGTAGCTCGCACACGTTGATGGCAGGTGAGGCGTTGCGCAGTCCCGAAGACCTCGGTTGGGCATCTGGGACAAGATCGACACTGCGAAACGGCGGACTCCAGATTAACCAGACTCCTGCAGGCTCACGTTATTACAACGACGTGCTTGCGAAACCTGTTGAAGAGGACTCCAGTGAAGAAGGAGAAGACATCGGTTTCGAAGGAAGCTCCGGCTATGGAGGCGCATCGTATGGCGAAGGCGTGAGCAGCTACGGTGGCGAAGAGGAAATGTTAGAGGATGACATCAGTGAAGCAGGAGGCCCTGTTCAGAATCAACTCCAACCACCAAGCCCAGAAAAACCTTCTCGACTGGCGTTCGACCCAGGTGGATTTGGAAGCCCACATACAGGTGGCGCTCAGTTTTTACTCTGCGATGGTTCGGTCCGGTTTGTTTCAGAGAATGTCGATCCAGACATGTACAAGCACCTTCTTGACCGGGCAGACGGTGTTGACGTATTGGACTTCTAGAGCAAGTTGCTCTTCCCGGTGGTTTTAACAAATTGCACATCGGAGGTTGCCATTTTCTGAATTGCGATGGCTCCGTTCAATTTTGGAGTGAAGCAATTGACCCTCAAGTCTTCCAAAATTTCCTAGACCGGGCCGATGGGCGTCTGCTGATCGACAACTATTGATTGCCCAGTGTCTTGGATCGACACTCCCGCATTCGCTAACTCTTGGGCGCTACCCGCATGGAACGTCCAAATCTTCTGTTAAAGTTGACGATCCTCTGCCGTTTCTGATTACGCAGTCATCTTGTTGATCTCAACAAACAAACACCGGTCAATTGGTGATCGGTGCAATTCGATGATATGATGCTAGCTGGGCGTTCACAGGAGTGTTTCGCTCCTAATCGTTGCCACTCGGAGTCAGGTATGCCGTTAAATCGTTCGAAACAACGAGTTCATCCAGTCGGAATCGATCTGGGAACGACCTACTCTTGCCTTTCGCATCTCACGCCGGAAGGACAGCCGGTCACGCTTCCGAATGCTGAAGGCGAACTCACTACTCCTTCAATCGTTTTTTTCGATGGGGACGAAGTCGTTGTTGGCACCGATGCGTTGCGCAATTCAATCAGCAATCCGGAACGTGTCGTTCAGCATGCCAAGCGTTTCATGGGTGATCCAAATAAGTGCTGGATCTTCGATGGACACGTTTATCGCCCAAAGGATATTTCCGCTCTCATTATTCGCAAGTTGCTTGATGGAGCGGAAGAAAGGCTGGGACGGATCCGCCACGCGGTCGTCACCGTCCCTGCCCAGTTCAGTGATGTTCAACGACAACTCACCGTCGAAGCAGGACTCGACGCCGGACTGGAACGTGTTGACATTATCAACGAACCAGTTGCCACGGCGCTGTGCCATGTTTTAAGTGAAGGGATGTGGTTTGCCGAACTCGCCAGTGATCAAACTGTCCTCGTCTTCGATCTCGGTGGTGGAACATTTGACCTTTCCCTGGTGAAGTACAATAAAGACGAAGTCAAAGTCATTACCTCCGGAGGAGACCTCCGGCTGGGTGGTCTTGACTGGAACAAAAGACTCGAAGAATTCGCCTGCGGTGAATACATCAAAACGTCCACGAGCGACCCTCGTCTCGACCTGGAGACGATGCAAATTCTGGCGATTGAAATTGAACAGGTGAAGCGGAGTTTAAGCGTCCGCCCGAAAGCATCACTGCTGGTTCAACACGAAGGACGACGTAAGAGTTTCCTGATTGATCGAGACCGCTTTGAGGTCCTTACAAGTGACCTTGTGAAACGCACCGAAGACATCACAAAGGGCATGCTGAAAATACACGGAAAGGGCTGGGCGCACGTGGATTCTGTACTCGTCACAGGCGGGGCCTCTCGAATGCCGATGATTCGGAAAATGCTACAAAGAATCAGCGGCACAACACTCAACACAACACTCTCTCCAGATCAATCGATCTCACATGGTGCTGCCTTCTATGCAGGGATGCTGCTCAGTGGAAATGCGCTCGACAAATCTTCGCTGGACAAATCGACGTCGGCGCGACTCCAGAAAATTCGCCAGCAAAGCGTGACCGGTCGCGCTTTGGGAATCCTGATTCGAGACCCCCAAACCGACCAGCGGCGACCGCATCATCTCATTAAAGCCAACACACCTCTGCCATGTGCGTATCGCCAAACGTTTGGAACCGTGGTCGAAAATCAAAAACGAGTGCATCTCCATATCGTGGAAAGTGGCGCGACGAAGGGAGAGGAGTTTGTCGAACTGGGTGAATGCCAAATCGACAACCTCCCTGACGACCTCCCCAAGCGCTCGCCGATTGAAGTCACCATCCAATATGACGAACAAGGTCGCGTTCACGTCAATGCCGTCGACCTCACTAGTGGAATGAAAGCCCGCACAACAATTCTGCGCGAGAGCGACGAGTCCACTCCTTCTCAACCGGGCTCAACAGATCCGGAAACGAATCTACCTGACCGATCACAATTGGTTAACGGCGGTTCAAAAGATCCCGAAACACCTAGCAATGCTTTTGAAGCAGATCTCCTGAAAATTGAAGCGGAGGCGACACCCCGTGAGCGAACTCCAGTTAAGCAAAAATCGCCAGATCGGACACCATCGACTCCCTCTGCAAAACGCACTCCGGCAAAACGTAAACGGTCGGCAAAGACAGGCGGCCCTCCGAAAATCTCCAAGGCAATTTCACTCGAAGAAGCAGAACGACCAGTGCCGTTATGCAATCGTTGTGGAAACGTCCTCAACAAATCCGGAGCGTGCTCTGATTGTGAAAAGCTTCCTTCTCGCAAGAAGCAAAGCAAAGGCAAAGTTCAAGTATCACCCATTGATCCCACAGAACACATGACAAAGCCACCGACTTCATCGAAACGGCCTCGACACAAGCCACGTTAGGACCGGTAAGAAATTCTACGCTGTCGGGAGTATTGCGGTGAAAAGCCCGCAACTTTTTCAATTCAGTCCAGTTGAATGAATTCAGACGGTATTAAGCCTCCAGAAGGTTCGGCTTCCCCACAGCGTCCCGCTGAGGGAAAACGAGAGGTGGACAGCATCAAAAGAGACCGATACAATT
>DAOUPA010000194.1 GCA_030626405.1 Planctomicrobium sp. | reverse complement strand
TACAGTCTCCCAAAGGACGATGACAACTCTCTTTCTGAGCGATTTCTCTGCTGAACACATCCAGAGATCGTCACAATTTACGTTTGTAACTGCTCTAATGAGGGCTAAGCAACGAACTCAGAGCATGTTTGAATATTGAGATTCGCCCCTCACCCTAACCCTCTCCCCCCAGGGAGAGGGGACAAAAGTTTCCGCAATGCGGCGATGATTCGAATTTTCAAACACGCTCTCAAGGAGAAAACAAAACTTCACAATGAAACGATTTCAATGGTTGCGAAAGACCTCGGTGAAAAGCGAAACTCTCCCTGCTATCCTCGAAGCTTTCAGAGATGACACCTTAGAATCAGGAATTCACTTTTATGTATGTATGGAAATTTTCATGTCGGAAATTTATGCAGCCTGCCGTATTGGTTGTGATTTTTGCGTCTACTCTGCTTGCTCAGCAACCACCTTATCGCGTTTTGGAAGTTGCTGGTGTTGAAAAGAATCGCCTGCTGCCGCCCAAGCCGGGGAACCCTCGCAACAGCGAAGGAGATTTCATTCAGCTGAAAGATGGACGAGTCATGTTCATCTACAGTCACTTTACCGGCGGAGGCAATGACCATTCAGAGGGACACTTGGCTGCACGATTCTCTGACGATGGTGGAAAGACCTGGACTCAAGAAGATGACGCGGTCATCGAACGAGAGGGAAAGTACAACGACATGTCGGTCTCGCTGTTGCGATTGCAAAGCGGAGAAATCGCACTCTTCTATTGTCGCAAAAATTCGATTGCTGATTGCCGACCACTCATGCGAATCTCCAACGACGAAGGCAAATCGTGGAGCGTCCCGACCGTATGTATCGAGAAGGTCGGCTACAACGTGCTGAACAATGACCGTGCCGTGCAACTCAAAAGTGGTCGATTGATTCTGCCGGTCGCGTTGCACAATTCGCCTTCCGTCAACAAGTTCAATGGCCGAGGCATCATCAGTTGTCACTTCTCTGACGACAATGGAAAAACGTGGCAGCAAAGTAAAACCAGCCAGCAAGGTGATGGATTAACTTTTCAGGAACCGGGCGTAATCGAATTAAAAGATGGTCAACTAATGATGTTCTGCCGCACGCCGCACGGCAGTCAGTATCTTTCGTATTCCGATGATCAGGGCGACACATGGTCGCAGCTTAAACCTTCAAATATCATTTCGCCGGTTTCACCAGCAACCATCGAGCGAATTCCGAAAACCGGTGACTTGATTATGGTTTGGAATAATCACGAGAATGTCGATGCAGCTCACAAGGGAAAGCGGACGCCATACAACGTGGCTGTCTCCCGTGATGATGGGAAGTCCTGGGAGCACACCAAGACGCTCGAAGACGATCCCAACGGCTGGTACTGCTACACCGCCCTTTCATTCGTCGGTGACCATGTCCTGCTCAGCCATTGTGCCGGAGACCGTCGCACAGGCGGTTTGAAATTGACGCAAATGACAAGGTTCTCACTCAACTGGCTTTACGACAAGGAACCTGCGAAGAAGTGATTTGATTGAGAGATGCTATGGTTCATTTTCCCTTGCCCCTCAATCCCTGGCCCCTTGGCCTTTTTATCAGAATCGTGCCTGACGTTGTGAAAGGTATTCGACGAGTGCAGTATCGAAGCGCATGCTCGTATCCAATTCAACGAAGTCCGCGCCGACGGCTCGGCACGACTTTTTGTAGTTGTCGCGCATTTCCTTGAGGGCATCGAGGTAGTCCTGTCGAATGCCGGAGGCGTCGACCAACATCTTCTCGTCGGATTCTGGATCGCGGAGATCGCACGTCCCTGTAAAAGGAAAATGAACTTCGGCTTCATCGAGAACATGAAAGATGATCACATCGTGACCACCAAATCGTAACATTCGGATTGCATCAATGACCGGTTCAGGATCGGTCAACAAATCGGAAAAGAGCATCACCAGGCTTTTGTGCTTCACCATCGCCGCGAATTGCTTGAGGTTTTTAGCAATGTCAGTTTGACCAGACGGTTCTGCTTTTGCCAGCAGTGCGAGAATGTTTGCGAGTTGAGAACGTTTACTTTTCGCCGGCAGGCTCGCTCGCATTTTCTCGTCGAATGTCATCAAACCGACCGGGTCTTGTTGATGAACCATCATGTAAGCCAGCGCCGCTGCCAGACAGATTGAATACTCGAACTTCGTCAGGTCTTGTCGGTATGTGTAAGCCATGCTCTCGGAAAGATCCATGAGCAAGTAGCCGGTGATGTTCGTTTCTGCTTGGTATTTCTTGACGTAGTATTTGTCGGTTTTCGCATAAACCAACCAGTCGATGTCCTTGGGATCATCGCCAGGGGAGTAGCGACGATGTTCGCTGAATTCGACACTGATTCCCTGAAACGGCGACGCATGTAACCCGGACAGAAACCCTTCAACAATAAACTTCGCCCGCAAATCGAGTCGCGCGACATTACGGATGACTTCCGGTTTCAGATATTTCTCAGCAGTCGACGCCATTTGTTTGTTTCACCCTTGATTCTGTCGTTCCGGTCCAAATGTCGAGCCGTCAACACTCGTTCCGCATAGGAACTGACTTGCGGACATCGGTTTTTTACCGGCAGGTTGTAGTTTCAGGATCTCCAGAGCGCTGTCTCCGGTACGAACATAGATGCGGTTATCGATTTGCTGGAGTTGTCCACTCGAAAGTTTCTCGACCGGTGTTGCATCCTCACCAGTGAGTTCTACGACGTCCAGAATCAAAATGCGAGTCGATTTCCGTTCCGGATGGTGCAGAAACGTGAATGGCATCGGCCAAGGCTGCATGCCAGACACATGCCAGGCGATTTGTTCACTCTTTTTCGACCAGTCTATCAAGCCATGTTCTTTGCGGATTTTGGGAGCTTTCGTAACGGCTGATGCTTCCTGCGTGAATTCCTCAACCGTTCCGGCTTCCAGTTTTCGTAGAACGTCGAGTGTTAACGGCGCAGATAGCTCAGACAAGCGGTCGTGTAACTGCCCACTTGTTTCTTTTTTGCCAATGTCTGTTCTGACGACTCCTAAAATCGGACCGGCATCGAGTTTTGGTTCAATCTGAAAGAGCGTGACTCCGGTTTCTTTTTCGCCGTTGAGGACAGCAAACTGTACCGGCGCAGCTCCTCGATATTTTGGCAGAAGGGACCCATGCAGGTTGACCGCTCCCAGCCGAGGGATTTCCAAAAGTTCCCTGGAGAGGATTTGTCCGTATGCTGCGACGACGAAAATGTCGGCTTTGAAGTCTCTCAGCTGTTGCAGTGATTCCGGCGTGTTGACGCTTTCCGGTTGGAAGACGTCAACGTCGTGACCGAGCGCCGTTTCCTTCAGTTCATTGACGTGCCGATGATGCCCACGACCGGTGCGGTCGGGTTGAGTCACCAGCGCAACGACATCGTACTCTGAATCTATCAAGGCTTGAAATGATGGAAGGGCAAACGTCCCCGTCCCCATCATCACGACTCGCAAAGGCATTAACGATCCTTGTTTTCTCAATTTATTGCAGGCTAGTTGCAGCGAAGTGTATCCCAGCCGACGTATTTTGTCCCCTCTCCCTGGGGGGAGAGGGTTAGGGTGAGGGACGAAGCTCAATTTTCAAATAGGCTCTTCTGAAATCTAAGGAAAAGAACACGAAATGCTGGCTCGTTCGCGATTGTAACCGGCTGAAGTACGAATCACGCGTAAGTACCACTTACTCGCGAATTCTCGATTCCAGCCCGTTGTCGCCATCATCCAGAATGACATCGCGGCTCAAGATTCGAAATGGGGCGTTCCCGATCGGTGCTCCACCATTGTGAAAGTGAACTCCTTCGCAGAGGTAATGGTCCATTGGGCGGTGTGTATGACCAAAATAAACGTGCTTGACGCCAGTTTCCGCGCCGTGTCCAACACTCTCCATGTATGCCAGAACTCGTTTGGCGACGCGTTGACAAGGATACACCGCAGGCGGAGCGAGTCGATGCAGCTGAGCTTTGATTGCCACATCATATAGGCGGTGATGCAATTCAGTTCGGCTGCCATGAACAAACTGTTCTCTTTGTAACTTCAAGCAAGCTGCGGTCATCGTTTTGTCAGCGACATCACCATGCAGGAAGAGGGTATCCCCGAGGCGATAAAAGTATCGACTCCACTCGAAGGTGGGCATTTCCTGTTCAAGAAACGGCAGACGTTCGAGCAATTCAGGGTGATCATCGTGGTTGCCGAGCAGGAAGTGAACCTGACAATGATGCGTCGCACTGTCGAACTCTCGAAGCCACTCGACTGCCGCATGAGCGGTTTCATCTTCGGTTAAATAAGTAGACCAACGGAAGTCGAAGATATCTCCTCCCAAAACACAGAGATCGGATTCGAGTGCCGACTGAACGATGCGATCTTGATGCAGCGCTGCTGTTGAGCGTCGAGCGAACAAATGCAGGTCAGCGATGAAACAGACTTTCGGCATGGTCAGTAATTCAATCTCTTCGTCATTCTCTATTGATTCGAAGTGCGCAATCCCTAAATCAGGGTCACCCTGTTACACTCACTCCCCTCATCGACTTGAGGAACCGTTATCATTTTATTAATTCATCATAAATGCAAGCGATCTGACCAAAGACTCGATAATGATCAACATTTCCGAACAACGTCTCCAGACTGCGTGCTTGCTATTCATTACTGCAGTACTAGCTGCCTTTGGTGCTTATTGGCTGCGACCGGTTCTCGTTCCGTTTGTCGTTGCCGTGTTTATTGTCAGTGGTGTCTCTCCAATTCTCGAAGCACTTCAGCGTTCGGTTGCTTCAACGCGACTCACTGCGGCGGTCATCGCATTTCTGGTCGGCTGCCTGGTCGTTTCTGTTCTGATGGCAGCCCTCTGGGCATCAATCGTTGATCTTGCTGAGAACGCCGGCGCCTACCAATCCCGTGTCGAGGAACTCGTTGAGGAAGCGGAGGATTTTTTCTCGATTGAGAAACCGAAAAAACTGCCTAAACAGAAGCGAAAAGAAAAATCTATTCCCCCACAAAAAGCGATGGATAAGGATACCGAGGAGGAATCGGGAAGGGATAAAAATGCCAGGGACTTAAAAGCTGAGCCTGCGAGTTCAGAGAACGAAAAAACTGTTACGGAAGGTGTGGAGGGAGCGATTGAAACAGGGACAGTCGCCCGGCAAGATAAAAAAGTAGAAGCAGATCCTCCGAAAGAAGCCTCTGAAAATGACGTGGGGGAGAAATCTGCAGAGGTTGAAAACGCCAAAAGCAGAGTTGCTGAGTCTTCAACACCGGAACCGAAATCTGCTGCCACAAAGGGAGAGACGGAAACAGATGATGTGGGAGAAGTCATTGACGATGTGACTGACGTGACGAATTTCGATGAGGATTCAAAACTACTCACCGTCCCCGAGCGAATGCAGGAGTTTGTCAGCAAGACATTGAAATCTGGTGTCTTCAAGATTTCACAAGTCTTACTGGAAATGTTTTCAGCGAGCCTGATCGTACTGATTTACGTATTCTTCCTGTTGCTCGGTGCTCCAACTGGGGCGTCGTCATCGCAAGTCGTACAGGATGTCGACAAGCAAATTCGGTCCTATCTTTCGTTGAAGACGATTATTTCAATCCTCACCGGACTCGCTTTCGGGACGGCACTGTGGTTATTCGGAATTCCGATGGCCGTTGCGTTCGGGATGCTGGCGTTCCTTCTGAATTTTATTCCAAACATCGGTCCTGTCATTGCCAGTCTGTTGCCGTTACCGCTCATTCTTCTCGATCCAGAAGGCGGCGTTTTCTGGATGGCATCTGTCATTTCGGTGACATTTGGAATTCAATTCGTCAGCGGAAATGTCCTCGAACCTAAAATCATGGGGCAGCAGTCTGACCTTCATCCCATTGTTGTGTTGCTTGCTCTCATGTTCTGGGGCATGTTGTGGGGCATCGTCGGAATGTTCCTGGCAACTCCAGTCACCG
Organism: Planctomicrobium sp.; assembly: GCA_030626405.1. GTDB lineage: Bacteria > Planctomycetota > Planctomycetia > Planctomycetales > Planctomycetaceae > Thalassoglobus. The sequence goes on along the minus strand of DAOUPA010000194.1, from coordinate 5,755 downwards.
CTGCAATTCGGATTGGGTTGAGCCAATTCGAACAAACAAAGTTTGTCGCCGAACTCATGGCCGGTCGCTGGCCGAGCGAGAAGCAGAAAGAACAGGAAATTACTGCCGTTTAAGCTATTTTGAAGTTGAACAGCCTACTCCACAACCCAATTTGATTTGGAGAGCTGAGGAAACTGGCTGGAGCGGCAACAGGGTGACTTTCAGATTTACAAACACGTTTCAAAACCAGACAGACGCTACTGTCTGCATGAACTCAAGTGCGAGTCTTTCGATCTGTCGGTCTGAGAACCAATCTCCGCATCGTCAACAACATCGAAAGTGACTTCAATGTGTAGATCAACGAAACGACACCAATCACTAACATGATCGGTTGTGCACGTTCCGATAGAAAGTTTCCGGCATAGAGAATACTTGTTGTGGCGAGGCATCCGATGCCAGAGATCAGCGTGGAAGTTCTGAACCGAACTCGTTCATGTTTCATTTTTGCATTTGCAATGTTTGATCTGGCAGAGAAACGGGCAACTTCGCGGAACGCATCAAGCTTGACCTCAGGAGTTGTGAAGGTGTTCCGCTTTCCTATCACCTTCGGCTGCACAGGAGTTTCGTTGTGCTCATTCACCTCAAGCGAAGAACTCGGGTGGTCTTCTTCAGCGAGAGATTCATCAGGGGTCAGCGTCGCTTCCGAATCTGAAACAGTCTCGCTCGGCTGGTCGTCGGTGAAAACGGGAAGAGCGGGCGGCTCTGTTCGGTATCTTGTTAAAAGTTCCTGCGTGTACTTTTGAACTTCGTTATCGGTAGAGAAAACGGGGTTGCTCTCGTCCACGGTGACCCACTCTGCCGCCTCTGTTGGCGACTCCGATTGCAAATTATTCTGTGAAGAAAGTGCAGCATGCGAACTCGCAGGCAGTTGCGTTTCGATTGCCTCTGAAGAGTCATGATCTAGAGAGAGTTCATCTGAGAGTTTCGATGTCTCTTCGATTTTTGTGACTGTCGCTATTTTTACATTCGGTGAATCTTCAAACGATGTTTCGAAATCGTCTCTTCCATTTCCCCTAGCAAAAACACCTTGTCGAGTCATCGTTTTTTGTAACTGAGCAAATTCGTTTCTCTCTTGTTGAAGCGCTAAATGAGCAGTTTGCAAAGTTTGGGTAGCGGCCTGAATCGACTCGTGTTGATTTTCCAGCTGTTTTTCCTGCGTCAGTTGCAGCCCCACCAATTGCTCGTACTGCTTGATGTCCAGACCACATTGCTGTTCGTGTTCAGAGAGACTGAGGAGTTGTTCTTCTACCTTCGCTTCTCGTTGAATAAGTGCAGATTTTTTCTCTTTAATCAATTTCAGTTGCTGCTGAACATCTTCTTTTTCCGAATTGAAAACTTCTTGCTGCTGCTGCCATTCGTGCTCATGGCAAGCGATTTCGTCTGACCTTCCCTTGAGTTCCTGTTCTTTATTTAAGAGTTTAATTTCCTCTTCTCGTTGCTTTTCACTTTGTTGCCGCAGCCGTTCTTTCCTGGTCGAGATCTCATTTTGTGAGCGGTGTATATTAGAAAACTCTTCGTTGATTTGACGCTTCTGTTTTTCGTGCATCTCCGTTTCTCGACGAAGGCCCACCTGAACCAGATCCAAGTCCTGATTTCGAGTTTCAAGTTCCACTCGCAGGCGCTTGCACAATTCCGACTCGATTTCCAATTCTTTCTTTTGTTCGCTAAATCGCCGGTAATGGTTTGTCAGTTCGTTCTCATGCTGATCGAGTTCATGTGCCTGATTGAGAAGGTCAAGCTCATGCCGCTCAAGATCAGATTCAGCGATTCGGATCTGATTGCGTTGGACGCGAAATTGACGTTCAAAGTATGATTTCTCAGTCGCGAGTTCCTGCAATGCATCTTGAACACGATGCTGAAGAAGATCGATCTGGATTAAGTGCTCCTGGACTGACCTTTCCTGAGATTCCACTTCCGCGACACGCCGCAGCATTTGCTCGGTTCGCAACTCGAATTCTCGCTGTCTGGCTTCGAATTCAGAGACCAGAAACGGATCCGCAACTTGTTTTTTCTTGCTGCGAAATGCATTGAAGAGGCGAGTTGTCATCGATGAGCTCATAAGATGGCAGCCCTGAATACTTGTAACGATTGGCATTCCGAAAGCATTTGATTCGGTAGAAATTGGCCGTCACACAACCACTTTGAACGTCCTGTCAAATGCCGAACGGCGTCTGGGATTCTTTCCAGATACCTTCTCATAGCTCACTTTTCAAATGTGGTCAAAAAGCATCTGACGCTTTTCAACGACAAAACAAATTCGGTGGCGAAAACACCGAAAACATGAACTGACTCTGCCCTCGATTGCTTGTCAGGCAGGTTCCTATCTCTCTTTCTAAAGTGCGACCCTCCGGGTCTGTCCAGTAACCGCGTGCACACTTCCTTGGAGAAGAGTCACTCCTTGCGCTCATTTAAACGAATCGAGGGGCAACTCCGTAGAGGAGTTGAGATCATCAATGGGGATAAACCACGAATCGCAACGTCGCAAATAGATCCGACTTTTCAGATCGCCGGAGAATCGTTAACAAGCAATTTACCATGTCCATCCTTGCTACCGGAGTTTGCCTGGATATTACGGTTCGTTTACACTCGGTGAATGACTCATCTATATAAAATTGCTCACCCTCTGATACAAAGCCACTTGGCTCGGCTACGTGACAAAACGACACCGTCGGCTGAATTCCGGCTGTTGATTCAGCGATTGACGGTATTGCTCGCTTATGAAGCGACGCATGATCTCGAAGTCGTTCCGACTGAGGTCGAGACACCTCTCCAGCGAACCACATGCCATGTGTTGCAGAAACGAATCGGGCTGGTTCCGATCTTGCGAGCTGGGCTGGGCATGGTCGATCCGTTGCTGGATCTCATTCCAACCGCCGAGGTCTGGCATCTCGGCTACTACCGGGATGAAGCGACCGCCACACCGGTTCACTACTACAGTAAACTCGACGCGAACCGCCCGGTCGATGTCGCTTTAATTCTGGACCCGATGTTGGCAACGGGTGGCTCGGCAGCGGCTGCCATGGCAACTCTTCGTGATTGGGGAGTCCGCCAGGTGAAATTACTTTCAATCATTGCAGCACCTGAAGGAATTGATCACCTCGCATCAGAGTTTCCAGAGAATCTGATTTACGTCTGTGCTGTCGACGAAAAACTCAACGACCAGAAGTTCATCGTCCCCGGTCTCGGCGACGCCGGAGACCGAATCTTCAACACGACAGATTGACCACAGATCGATACGTCTCCCAACGACCCCTTCATTTAGCACCGGGTGAAGAAAACGTATTGGCAGCTCTTGGTAATTCAAGCGATGGAATTACGAGCATCGGTTAGCTTTCCACCGGTGGCTAAATGGTGGCGTAAAGCCCCCACGCATGCTCTCGACTGCCATCGCTTACAGGAACAAACGTTTCTGAAATGGTGTTCGGTGAAAACTTTGTGGACTTTTACTTCGCGTTCAAAGTGCTGCCGACGGTCATCTTTTTTTCATCACTGATGGCGGTGCTTTAACATCTTGGGGTCATCCAGAAAGTCGTGTTGGCGTGTGCTGTGGTAATACGCTGGGCCTTAAAAACATCTGGATCGGAAAGCCTGTCGGCGGCTTCACGACAATCGCAGGCAGCCTGTTAGACGCGTTTGTCGGTATGGGAATCGATGCTGGGCATCTGGTGACGGCCACTGTCATTTCAGCCCCGGCAGCGCTGCTGATTGCAAAAGTGATGCTGCCAGAAACGAGAACACCTGAGACTATGGGCAATGTCGAAATGAAAGTGGAACGGACTTCGATCAACGTCATGGGGCCTCGCGATGATCCTCGGCTACTTGTTCTACCCGTTTGCCTGGTTGATGGGCATCGAGTCTGGCGACTGCTTCCACGCCGGTCAGTTGCTTGGCCTGAAAATGGCTGCCAACGAATTTGTTGCCTACAAAGAACTGTCGGAGTTCATGCAGCCCGATTCTGGAATTCACCTCAGCTCGCGTACGATTCAAATTTTCATCTATGCGTTGTGCGGATTCGCGAACTTCGGATCGATTGGAATTCAAATCGGCGGAATTGGCAGTATCGTACCAGAGCGTCGCAGCGACTTGGCCCAACTCGGATTGCGCGCGATGCTCGGCGGCACACTGGCCGCCTTCATGACTGCCTGCATCGCCGGGGTTTTGATTTGATCTGCATTGGTAGTTTTTTCTCAATGTCACACGATGTCATTCCTGGAAAAAACGAAATCCTTGCGGGAACAAGTCGGTCAGCGAGACTTCTTTGATTTCTTTGGGGTGATTGGAATCGACGATCAGGATCGGAATGTCTGGATTAAATTCAGCCAGGAACTGACGGCACGCGCCACAAGGAGGAACTCCTCCGGGCGACACGATGGCGATGATCTCAAACTTGTTCGAACCGTTCGCCACGGCTGCGGTCGCGGCGACTCGTTCGGCACAAATCGTGAGTCCGAAAGAAGAATTTTCGACGTTGCAGCCGACAAACGTTTCTCCATCATTAGTAAGGATGGCTGCGCCGACATGAAATTTTGAATACGGAGCGTACGCATTGCGCTGAGCATCGAGCGCTGCTTGAACAAGAGCGACGTTAGTCTTCTGATCACTGCCCATTGGTCGTCTCCAATACGTTCAACGCTAGGCGAGCAACTACGTAGGGTGGGTGAAGCCTGACCGATGGTGGGTTGCTTACGCGAACTGAACTGTGATCCAACCTGCCCGATGTTTTCACGCGGGCTTGCGCAACCCACCAACTCTGCGGAACGCGTACTTCACCGCACCCTACTGTCTGATCACTGATCATTGATTGTCTCCAATACGTTCGACGATAAGGGGCGACTCCGCTGGACGAGTCTCCGCAATCTGAATGGCAGACAGCAATTGAGTGCGTGCCAATGCAGAACTCTCTTCACCGGCATACACCTTGGCGAGTGGTTGTCCAGCTTCTACTTTTTCGCCGAGGCGAACCAGCATTTGAATTCCAACTGCTGGATCAATGGTGTCTGACTTCCTTCGTCGTCCTCCGCCAATTTCGATGATTGTCTGTCCGATCTGTCCAGTGTCGATCCGTGAAATGTACCCGGTACGATCTGCCTCGACGACCGACTCGTTCGCGACATGAAGCCTTGCGTGAGGTTCACCTCCTTGGGCGATCACCATCCAATCAAACCGTTCGCGCGCGGCTCCGGAGTCGATCTGTTTCTGTAAGAGTAGCCTTGCGGATTCTTCATCGCTCTCTGTTCCAGTGATCACCAGCAATTCGGCCCCCAAAGCCAACGTAATCTCGACCAGATCAGCGGGACCGTTCCCTTCGAGTGTTTCGACCGATTCGATCACTTCCACTGCGTTACCAATCATCCATCCGAGTGGCTGGTTCATGTCCGTGACCAAAGCGGTGATCTTCAAGCCAAGTTGACTGCCGACTCGAACAAGCGAGTTTGCCAACTGACGTGCCTGATCGAGAGTTTTCATGAAGGCACCGCTGCCAAATTTCACGTCCAGAACCAGAGCGTCCAGCCCTTCGGCGAGCTTCTTGCTGAGGATGCTGGCAGTGATGAGCGGGATTGATGGAACCGTCGCAGTCACATCACGCAAGGCATACAACTGTCGGTCAGCTGGGACGAGGTCGCTCGTGGCTCCGGTGATCACGCAACCAACTTCTTCAGTCTGATTGCGAATCTCGGTCATTGTTAAATTAGTGCGGAACCCTGGGATTGCTTCG
>DAOUPA010000402.1 GCA_030626405.1 Planctomicrobium sp. | reverse complement strand
GGGCGAAGAGCCAGAAAGTGGCTGCGATACTCACAGGCTTCGACGATAATCACCTCCCCACCATCCAGAGATTCACTTCTCAGCTTACCGTTGCGATCATCTTGCAGGCGTTGGGCACCGCACAGAAACGACGCATCAATTCCAGAATTTTCGAATAGAGAAGCGGTCAGCGCTGTTGTTGAGCTTTTGCCATGAGTCCCGGCGACGGCAATTCCTCGACGTCCCTGCATGAGGCGTGCGACAACATCAACGTATGAAAGCTGCGGTATTCCGAGTACTTTCGCCCGTTGCCGTTCAACGTTTGTTTCTGGAACTGCCGCACTAAAAATGACCAAATCCACGGAATCCGAAACGAATTCGGATGCATGCTTTCTAGAAATCTTCATCCCGCGTTGCTCGAGAATCTGAAATGAGCCAAGTGCAGGACTGGAATCTGAACCGGTCAAAATCCAATCGTCATCTAAAAGAACTTCTGCAAGGGCCTTCATTCCAGCGCCAGTCGCCCCCACAAAATGAGCACACGGATTCTGCGCAACTTTTTTCTCAGGCAGAAGTTGCGTTGCAAGACGAGGCACAGGCAAGGAAATCCATTTCAAGTTCAGGAAGGTTTCTTCCCAGGTAGAGTCAAAACCAGAATAGAGATTCGTTCCCATGACGCCTATTGAGTTTTCACGAAAAACTTATCTCAGGTCTCACTTTGCAGTGAACTCTCCGTAAGCCGCAACGATATTCAAGTCATGATCTTTCGGAATACTCACGATCCACTTATAATCGTTAAATATTGCTGTCGCAGGGCTTAGCGATCTTCCAGTTCGTAGGAACTGGTATGGAGAAGGAAGGTTGCAACGAACAAGTGACGCCAAAGTGTTGTATAGTTGCATTCTGACTTCCCCTCCCTTCACACCATCCTCAACGTTTCAAATTAAGGTTTCCCGATGCACCGATTGTGGATCTCGACCTTGCTTGTCGCACTCGTCCTGTTTTCGTCGTTCACTGGATCTGTGAATGCAGAACTGACGACAGCCCAGCGCCGCGAAATCGCCAGCTTAAAGAAGAAAGTCTCCCGCGTTGGCGCCTTGATTCGGAGCAAACGCCTCGACGATGCCAAAAAGGTCGTTGAAACGGCAGAGAAGGCGATCAATGAAATCATTGAGGCAGCAGGAATTGAACGTGATGATCGCGCATTGAAATCCATTCTCGCCGACATTAAACGACACCAGGAGACTTTCTCCAAACCGACTGGAAGTAAACCATCGGCAGGAGCCTCGAAAGTTCATTTTCTTGATGATGTCGCCCCCTTGATTGATAGTAAATGTTTGGGTTGCCACGGAGCGACAAACCCGCGTGCTGGATTACGCCTGGACACGCTGGCGGGTTGGCGGCGCGGCGGACGCAGCGGACCACTACTCCGACAGGGGAATGCAGGGCGTAGCACGATCATCGCTCGACTGACCGCTCCCGCAGGTCAGGGACGTATGCCCCAGCGAGGCGAACCACTCTCACGCGAAGAGATTGCCTTGGTTGGAAATTGGATCAATCAAGGAGCGGACGTTGGAAACCTCAATGCCAGCATGACACTTTCCGACCTGATCTACGAACGCGAGAAAAAAACGTTGATGGTTGAAATCCCTAAGCCCAAAGGAACGGAAACTGTCTCGTTCACGCGTGATATGGCACCGTGGATAACGAACCTCTGCTTGAATTGCCACAACTCACGAAATAAGTCAGGCGGACTCTCTGTCGAGACATTCTACGACCTCATGAAGGGAGGAGAATCGGGAGATGTCATTCTTCCTGGCGATATGGAAAACAGCCGGTTCTTCCGCCTTGTCGGAGGACTGGAACTTCCACGAATGCCACAGGGGCAAGCTCGAATCACTCGAAAAAACTACGAGGACATGAAGACATGGTTCCGGGAAGGAAACACCTTCGATGGGTCCGATCCTCGCACCAACATCCGGACATATGTTCAATCAACAGCAGAGATGGCGGCGGATGAGTTTCGCAAGAAAACGAACGAAGAAATGCTCGCCCATCGACGGACGCGTTCGCTTGGTCAATTGAAAAAATCTGTTCCCAACGACTCGCAGGCATCGCTCGATACAGAACATTTCTTAATGGTGGGGAACGTCAATGAAGCCCGACTTCAGGAAGTGGGAGGTTGGGCAGAAGAGAAACTTTCCGAGCTGCACAAACTCTTCGGAGGAAGTGGACAACCATGGCGAGGAAAGCTGGCGATTTTCGTCATGAAAGATCGATTCAGTTACGACGAGTTCAACGAAGTGGTCGAACAGCGTCGTGCAGATGCCAAGATGATAGGCCACTCCAAAGTGACAGCAAACCACGAAGACGCCTATGCGGTCCTTCAAGACCTTGGCGATGCAGACTCGGCAGAATTAACGACTCAGAAGAATCTCATCGAACATTTGACCGGGGCTTACCTGCAACAAAATGGTTCGTCGCTACCAAGTTGGGTTGTCAGTGGAACAGGTCTGATCATGGCAACAGATGCACGCAATGACATTAAACGCGTCGCGGAAATGAAGCAGCTTGCCGCAAGCATCGTTCCATCAATCCAACGGCCAGAGGACGTCTTCAACGATGGGACATTCTCACCTGGAACGATCGGCGCTGTCGGTTACACGCTCGTTCGCTACCTGATTGATTCTCAAGGGACTCCAAAATTCGCCCAGTTTGTCAAACAACTTCAGCAAGGGCAACCAGTGGATCAAGCGTTACAACGAGTCTACGGTTCCAGCGCCCAGCAAGTCGCCCGAGCTTACGCTACGAGCTTAAAACGCTAAGATACCTCCTGAGGTCGCTTCTCATCGTTGCAGTCTTCGAACAGTGAAAGTCGTTGCAACCTACCAGAAGTGTCCTCTCAGCTTGCTTGGCAGGTTGAGAGATTCAGTCAGGACATTTGAGTTGAAAGACTGCCTTTCCAGGCACATTCGGCATGTCGGATATCGTCATTATCGGTGGGGGTGTGGTTGGCCTCACCTGTGCGTACGAAATTGCTTCACTTGGTGCCACGGTCACGGTAATTGATCGTCAGCAAGTTGGACTGGAAGCTTCTTGGGCGGGGGCAGGCATGCTTCCACCAGGACAATGCTCGGGACCAAGTGCCGTTCGCAACTTGGCAAAGCAGAGCACAGAGCGCTGGTCGCAACTCTCCGCAGATCTCCTCGAGCAGACCGGTCTCGACAACGGATTCCGACAATGCGGAGCACTGCAAATCTCCCTCGAAAATCGCGAAACCATTTCCACCGAAATTGAAGCCTGGGCTAACGCAGGAGTTGAAGCCGAACGGCTCGACACATCAGGGTTGATGAAATACGAGCCCGTCATTAGTGACCGACTTTCCATCGGGTATCGCCTGCCAACAATGTCACAAGTTCGCAACCCGCATCATCTTCAGGCACTGAAGCAAGCCTGCCTCTCTCTGAATGTGAAACTGATGGAGGGCGTTGACGTTCGCGAGTTATCACTCGTGGAAAATCGAATCAACGCAGTATCCGATGGCTCAACGACAATTCACGCAGATCAATTTGTACTAGCGAGCGGAGCCTGGTCTGAGCAACTCGCGGGTCTTGCAAAAATCAAAATACAGGTCGAGCCAATTCGTGGACAAATTGTATTGATGAAGTTATCCGAACCACCCTTCACACACATCATTGAAGATGGTCCACGCTACCTCGTTCCGCGAGAAGATGGGCACATCCTGATCGGATCGACAGAAGAACGTGTCGGCTTTGTTAAAGAGAATACCGAACAAGGAATCCAAGGATTAATCGACTTTGCGACAAGCGTCGTTCCGAGTCTGGTAAACGCGACTATTATTAAGGCGTGGTCAGGGTTGCGTCCTAAAGCGAAACGCGGATATCCCTACATTGGTCGGCACGATCATGTCGATAATCTCGTCATCGCGACAGGTCATTTTCGTGACGGGCTCTCGCAATCTCCCGCAACTGCTCAACTCGTCTGCGACTATCTTTTGGATCGTCCGCGACCTGCTGATGTAGACTCTCTGGCATTCACAGACGCGAGTTACGGCGACACGAAATGATGTCGCAGTGACCAGAGTATTTTTCGCGAGAACTGTCGGAAATCACTTTCTTTCCATGTGCGAGAACGGGGAACAATCGTCACATCGATTCGTGAACAGTCGATGCCCGGCAGGCGCAGTTTCTCTTCCTCGCTGAGTTCAGCGAGGTCATTGCCTTTGATTCGGAGGGTGACATCAACCGGTCGATCATTTGAACATTGGTAGAACAAACGCTCCAGCCAAGTGTGTCCCAGGCGAACTTTAAGGGTGTCTTCCGTCACTTCGAGAATTTTCGCGGTGTGATCCTCAACGAACCCACACGACTTTAAAAACAACAAACTTCCCAGGTTTGCAGTAAAAAAACGGTCTGTCACTGGTTCGATCAACATTGCAACTGCCACAAAGAAGTATTCGGTGAATTCGTTTTGCGTTGAATCAACGAAAACGCTGTCTTCCCCACAGGGCGGATCGCGTGCCGTCCCTGAAAAATTGGTTAAGCCAGTTGATCTCTCTTTTCGTTTCTCGTTTACTCTCAAGAGTTTGCGATTCATCTTCGGCATCGACAAGGACTATGATAACCTAAAGCAACGTCGCGAATTGGCAGCATCCGGTGTGGAGAAAATGAAACATTCGAAGTTGATTGATTCACTCCAAGAACAGGTTGCTTTTTCCCGTGCCCGCAGAAAACGGATTTCGTCAGAAAAAAACGCTTGTCTCAATGAGAGAAAACGCAACCACTCGTTCGATAAATGATCTAGCGATTCGATTTCGATGCGTCCCATTGAAGGTCAGGGCGATCAAAATTTTGTGCAACGAACATCCTGAAAGCCACACATGAGCACTGCAGATACTCTTGAAGACCTGAGTCGTCGAATTCTGGCTGGCTATCCAGTCCTGCTTTTGCAGACATACGAAGAGCAGCGCTGGGAGAACGAAATCGCCGAATTGGCGATGGAAATTGATCGTGGTCTCGTTTCGTGGTCACTGACTGGAGGTCCACAGCCTGCCATTCATTCTCAGTCAGAATCGCAACCTTCAGCCATCGAATTCCTTGAGCAGGTGATCAAAGACTATCCGAGCGATCACCTGTTCCTTCTGAAAGATCTACACCGGCAGTTCGATCAATTTGAAGTCGTTCGCAAAATCCGAGATGTGATCCCGGAATTGATCGCACAGAAAAAAACGTTGCTCATCATGGCTCCGCTGGATGAAGTGCCGCTCGAATTGACCAAAGATATCGCCGTCCTTGAACTGCCTCTTCCGGGTCCTGATCAAATTCGTGAACTGGTCCAAACAATCATTTCCGAGAATTCAGAGATCACAGTTCAACCTTCACTGAAGGAAGAAGATCACCTCGTGAAAGCAGTCATGGGACTGACATACGAAGAAGCAAGAAAATCCCTGCTTCAAGCTCTACGTGGTCGTGAAGAAATTAACGAAGATGTTTATTCGGTTCTCGTCGGAGAAAAACGCCGGATGGTCCAGGGATCAAATCTCCTTGAATTCTTCGACATTGACGAGAGCCTCGATAATGTCGGTGGGCTAGATGGCCTCAAGGACTGGATCTATCAACGGGCAGAGGCATTTCGTTCGGACGCGCAGACACAGGGAATCTCTAACCCCAAAGGTGTTTTACTCGCAGGTGTGCAAGGTTGCGGAAAAAGTCTGAGTGCCAAAGCAATTGCCCGATTGCTTGGATTCCCACTGGTGCGGATGGACCTCGGCAACCTGCTCGAATCAAGTCGAGGAGTTTCAGAACAAAACTTACGAGACGTCTTGCGAGTCATGGAAACCATTTCCCCATCGGTACTTTGGCTGGAAGAAATCGACAAAGCATTTGCAGGCTTTTCCGACGAAGCGAAAAATGACGCAACCGTTTCTCGAATTCTCGGACGGTTCCTCACATGGTTGCAAGAGCACACTGCACCCGTGTTCGTTGTCGCGACAGCTAACAACGTTTCTAGTTTACCACCGGAACTTCTACGTCGTGGTCGCTTCGACGAGTTGTTCTTTGTCGACCTGCCAAATTTTGACGAGCGACAAGCAATTTTTAATATTCATCTTTCGAAACGTGGCTGGAAGCCAGAAAAGTTCGACATTGAAACTCTCGCGAATTCAACTGAAGGCTACAGTGGAGCTGAAATTGAAACGATCGTGAACTCGGCTATGATCGAATCATTTGCGGCCAACAGAATGCCGACGCAGGCAGACTTTGACGATGCCCGAGAAAGAACAGTTCCACTTTCGGTGACAATGGAAGATGAAATTTTTCACCTTCGCGAATGGGCACGAACTCGCTGCCGACCTGCAACACTTGATCATCGAGTGATTCGAGTCATGGAGGAAGAAACTCG
>DAOUPA010000214.1 GCA_030626405.1 Planctomicrobium sp. | reverse complement strand
CTGGCCGATGTTTACAGATTTATGACTTTGGACGTGAGCGTTCAAATCGTCACCGCCGCAGCAGACGCAATCCATTGAATATCACAAGCAGGGATGTCCCCATGTCGGCCGCAATGGCGGCCCACAGGGAAGCGAACCCCGCGAACGTGAGAACAACAAACAGAGTTTTGACAGCCAGCGAAAATGCAATATTCTGTCGAATGACTGCCACTGTCTGACGTGAGTGATGGATCAGCCAGGGGAGACGGGACAGGTCGTCCGACATCAGAGCAATGTCGGCTGTTTCGATTGCTGCGTCACTTCCAGCGGCTCCCATCGCAATTCCAAGGGTCGCACGTGCTAAGGCCGGTGCGTCGTTGACACCATCTCCAACCATGGCGGCCTGCCCATATTTGTCGACAAGTGATTCGACGACTGCCACTTTATCCTCCGGCAGCAACTCAGCATGCACCTCGTCGATTCCGGCCTGTTGTGCGATGGACTTGGCCGTTCCTTCATTGTCACCGGTGAGCATCACCAAGTGCTCAATGCCTGAATTCCGTAACTTCGTGAGTGCCGACGGAGTTTCAGCTCGAATAGTGTCGGAGAGCGTAATAAAACCGCAGACATGCTGATCATTTCCGACGACAACCACAGTTCGTCCCGCCTCCTGCATGCGTTCAAGTTGCTCATGGACATCCGCAGACTCCTGTCGACGCTCCTCTAGATAGCGGTGGGAGCCGAGCCAGAAGAGTTTTCCCTCAATTGTTCCCTTGGCTCCCTTGCCTTGAACAATTTCAAATTCCTCCACGGAAGGCAGCGACAAGCCACGTTCGTTTGCCTCGGCAACAATGGCACGCGCAAGGGGGTGATTGCTGTGAGTTTCAAGAGCGCCTGCACGCGTCAGCAGTTCGCATTCATCGTGACCGCTCATCGGAACGACATCAACCACCTGCGGTTGCCCGACTGTCAGTGTTCCCGTTTTGTCCATCGCAATCGCCTTGAGACCTGCCGGGATTTCAACGAAAATACCGCCCTTGATCAGGACTCCATTTCGAGCTGCTGCTGCGAGTGACGCTACCACGCTGACTGGAGTTGAAATGACCAACGCACACGGGCAGGCAATCACCAGAAGAACCAGTGAGCGATAGATCCAATCCGACCACTGCCCTCCCAGCAGCAACGGTGGAATAAACAGCACAGACATCGCAGTCACCAGTACAACCGGTGTGTAGACACGAGCGAACTTTTCGACCCATTTCTCGGACGGCGCACGACGCGACCGCGCATCGCCCACGAGTTTGATGATACGAGCCAGCGTAGTGTTGCCGGCGGGTTTCGTACTTTCAAATTCCAACGTACCGTCACCATTGATGGTTCCGGCGAAGACTTCGTCATCCGTTACTTTTGTAACGGGGACACTCTCGCCTGTAATCGGTGCTTGATTGACCGTGCTGCGTCCTTTGAGAATGACGCCGTCCAGCGGAATTTTCTCGCCTGGACGCACGACAACGATACTTCCCACCGGTACATCTTCCGGCGAGACTTCTCTCATTTCACCGTTGCCCTGTCGGAGACGAGCCATCGGTGGAGTGAAATCCATCAACGCGGCGATGGCTCGTCGTGCCCGAGCGACGCTCCACGATTCCAGTAACAATGACAGCGAGAACAGAAACGCAACAGTCGCTCCCTCAAACCACTCACCAATCGCTACCGCACCAACGACCGCAATCGTCATCAACAGGTTCATGTCTGGGCGCAGTGACAAGGCTGATCGCCACGCCTTCGGAGCGACGAGCCAAAGACCGGCGAGAATACCGATTGAATAGAGAGTTCGCGACAACACAGGCACGCCGTGCGCAATTCCCATTCCCTCCGAACTAAGGGCGTCAACCACACCTTCGGCCTGCAACGCATGGGAGAGAAGACCGAAGACACCAAAAAACCCGCTCAGGGTCGTCAGGACGATCCGTTTGTTGCGAGACCAGAAATCGATGTCGTCATCATGTTCGGTGTCGTCCTTCCAAATCTCAGCGTGCATCCCGGTGCGTTCGATAGCAGCGATCAGATCGTTCGGGCGCAAGTGTGCAACAACTCCATCGACCGTCAACTTGCCATTTAAGACATCGAATTGCAGAAGTTCATCATCACCGACGATTGGCAGGAGTTTACGCTTGAGGACCGCTACCTCTTCCGCGCAGTCCATCCCTTTGATTCGAAGCGTCAGTGACATCGAGAGTCTCCAGAGTTTTACGGTGATTCGTTTTTGCTGCGAACTTATTCTGTTGGTTTTGGTGACTCTTCTCTAACCGTTGACAAAGCGAAACAATCCTTTGTGAGTGAAGACTGATCGCATAAAAACGCAATGACTTCAGTCTACTTCACAACGGAAAGCTCATGCCGGTCGAATTGGAGGACATATTGAATCTCAGGTTTTAGCAAACTCCGAAAATAGATCCGTGAGTGATTGATTGATTTTAATCACGAGAATTAGTTAAGGTTGAAATTATCTGTTAGATAGGAGGGCAAATAACTTTCACGTGACGTGATCACTGTAACGCTATAGTTCATTCAGTATGGACTCTCATTTTTTGATCATATTCGGAATCCGTTTCCGGTTACATTGATAGCACGCTGGAATTGTTACAGCGTTGGGCAGCGGGGGGAGTGGGATATGCCCCCCTCTGCTCGACGGGCCACTGTTGCGGTTGTCCGTGTTTTCTGAAGTTGACCTGTTCGGTTCTTTGATGACTTCCTCTCTTCCTTCTCTTAAAAAAGGCGCCTGTAGACATGACGAAATTCACACTCACAACTGTTGTGGCGATGTTAATGCTCAGTGGCATCACCACTGCACAAAATACGCCAACTCCGTGTGCCTGTCCGCAGTGGCTCTGGGCCACTTGGACTGATGGAAATGGTAACACTTTTTACTCATACTACTCGCAAATGTGCGATGGTCCCGACACCGGTGATCCATACTGGGCAAGCCTTGATACCTCAGCGTACTACGGTGAGTATCCTGGGGGTTCTTGCACTAATAATGGGGGATGCTCAAATCCAGCTGTGCCAACCTTGGTTCCTAATGGTAAAAGTGTTAATACTAAGATGAGTAGATCGGTCAATCAGATCCAGAAGAATATTGATCCTCTTGGCAATCGAATTCTCGGGCTAGGCTCCCGCGGAATCGGGAACGCGCCAAAGCATCCAGGCCCCTGGAATCGCGGGAAGGGACCCAAGATTTCTCCTGGGGCTGGAGTCATCCCGCAGGGTGGTCCAGTCTTTGTCTATGTTGAGGTGAAAAATCCAGCGGGTAATGATGTGATTATTGAGGCCAAACTGTTTTCCTACGCACTTAATCCGGCAAACCACACACCTCGCTTGCCAGGTGATGCAATCACGATTGGGGTTGGGATTCAAGCAAAGAGGGAGCATGGAAATCGCCCTACTGACACAATCAAATGGAACAAAGTAACTACCATCTCACCTGAGCCCCGCGGGGGCAACCCGGCAAGCGAGACGTATTGCATCCGATTTGATCACCATGGAGTTCAGTATCAGGTGATTACTGCCGAACCAGTTCGGATGTAGTGAGTCGCGGTTGCAAATTGTTAATCGGATGTGAAGCGGGGTCTCGCGCTGCGGGCGCCCCGCATTCCAATGGTGGGCCTTTCCTGAATCTGCAGGACGATGTTCAGGTGGTTTGGGTTCGCATTCCAATCATCGGTGGTGAGCGGACCAAAGACGCTACGTCCTGCTCGCCCATTTCCTCCTGTAAATTCCCTCGGTTGCAGAGCATCTTCACTGTCGGGAGTTTCGACTCGAATTGCGTTGGGTAAAGTCATTGTCCATTCAGCGACATTCGAGAACAGCCCATAAATCTTTTTCTGTCCAGCGGCGGAGCGAACATCTCCTTCGTACACAGGGATCCTGGTCGTCAGTTCGTCTACGTCAGGAAATTGGCCATCGGGCATAAACTCACGGTATTCGTCCCAGGTTGGTAATCGCTTTCCTAATCGCTCAGCAACCAGGACAGCCTTATCGAAGCTGAGGCAGCGAGCCGCATATTCTGCGGGGAATTGCTCAGCACAACCCTGCGCACCGAGTCGCACTTCTCGCCCTTGCTGATCAAAAGTTCGCCCCATGTTTGCATCTAACCCTCCAATCGTCAGCTCAGTTTCGTCGAGGAATACGTTGCTCTTGTTGCTGGATCTCACCATGTCAGGCACAATATCGCTCTGATGCGCCAAGGTGATGCGTCGTACCCCAATCCCTCCATCCTCCTGAACTCGCCAACTGCGGTGACGTTCGATTGGTGGCAGCGAAGGTGCCTCTTCCACGTCGGGGATGTGCCGGTAGACTTCATGGAAGAACTCTTCATTCATGTACGCAACCACGAGATAGTCACCGGGGAGGAGCAACTGCTTGACCGGGCTTTTCCCTGCTCTGACCTTGTGCTCCGGTTCTAACTCTCCTGTACGAGCATTCCGTGGAACAAAGATGACGTTTGCACCAGAAGGGACCGTATCCAGCGAAACAAGTTGCCGTGCGCTGCGGTAGTCATCATAGATGCTCCATGAGAATCCCCCTAGAGCTAGGGAAACGGTTCCAGCCAGTCCGATCAGACCTGCTGTCGCTCTATTTTTGGAAACCCAGCGTGTTGCCCGTCTCAAAAGGTTGAGACGTCGACCAAGGATTGGCTCGTCATCAAGATAACGGCGTAAATCGTCTGCGAATTCCTGTGCCGTCTGATAGCGATCCGTGGCAAGTTTCTCGATCGCCTTCAGGCAGATCGTTTCGAGATCTTTAGGAATGGTCTGATTGAATGTCCGAGGTTCCCCGGGAGTCGCGTGAAAAATTTGGTCGAGAACTTGTTCAAGTGTCCCTTTAAAGAGCACGCGGTTTGTGAGAAGTTCATACAGAATTGCTCCCAGCGAATAAATGTCCGAGCGACCGTCGACCTGCTTGCTGCCACGGGCTTGTTCGGGGCTCATGTAGGCGAGCGTTCCCATAATTGTCCCGGGCTCGCCGATGGTTGTGGTACCATCGAGTCGTTTCGCCAACCCGAAGTCAACCAGTTTGGGATGATTCCCCGGCGACATCAGGATGTTGCTGGGTTTCAGATCCCGATGAACCACGTTGGCCTTGTGCGCTGCGGCGAGTGCCTCCGCAATCTCCAGGCAGACCTGTGCCGCATTTTTATGTGTGACATCGTTGTATTTGACCCACTTTGCCAGCGTGGGACCTTCAACGAACTCCGAAATGATGTAGGCACGTCCGTTAATTTCCCCCTGTTCGTAGACCCTGGCGATGCCGGGGTGATCTAATTGCGCTGCCGATTGAGCTTCTCGGAGAAGTAACTGAACGAGAGCAGGATCTGGATCGCGACCGTGCGGAGTCTTTAAGGCCACGCGCCTTTGCATTTTTGTGTCGATGGTGTCCCAGACATCACCGAAACCGCCGCGTCCAACATGTCGAACCAGTTTGAAGTGACCCAGTGTGCGAGCCTGAACGATAAAAGTGGGCAACTGGGTCTGCAGTTCGAGAAACACATCTTCATAATCGGGGAATTGAGTTTCGTAGTCAGCGAGTGCAGGAGTGTCTCCATCCTGCTCCCGGTAATAAAGGTCGAGCTTGACCAGTTCAATCAGTATTGTCGATGTCGACGCATTCCGGACCCGCTTGAGGTAGTCGGTAATGTGAGGTCGATTTCCCTCTTTCCATGCAGATTCAAATTCATCACACAGTAGATCGACTTCCTGAATTGCCTTGATGGAGGATTCAATGGTGGAACGTGGATCGTTTGGTGTCATGCTTCGCCTCTCGCTGCCCAGATTTCATAGATGCGGCGCAGCTTTCGCGTCACCGTTGCAGGAGCAACGTCGAGTTGCTGCACGATTTCAGAATGAGTAGCGCCCGCTAATCTCATAACCGCTATTTGTTTCAATTGTTGATCACCCAACGCCGAAATCGCGAGTTCATACTCTTCCGCCAGAATTGCCAGATACTCTGGATCAGGATCAACACTCAGGAAATCCCGCAATCCATTCGCATCGTTGATGCTGGCGACATGTACCTTCTTGCCTCTTTTTTCGGCAGATTCGTAACGGGCGTGATTCACAACCTTTCGCTGTGCGGTTCGCAGCAGCCACCACCAAAGTTCGTCGGTTGACTCAATGGTGTTGAGTCGACCTTGAGAGGCAGCCCGCCAGATACTTTCGAATACCGAGCAGGTCACAGCTTCTTCATCAATTGTAGGTACGCCCGAATGCTGAATGCGCCCTTTGGCATGCGTCACAAGTCGTTCGTAAAAACGTTCCCAAAGTGCTTCGAGTCCCTCGGCTTCGCCAGCCTTGAGGTGAATAATCCAAGTTGAGGGATGGGATGTCGGGGTATTACTCATTTATCAATCCGGTCTGCGAACGCTCGCCAATAATCATCAGCAGCCTAGTGGTTCGGCGAAAGGAGAAACATCTCATTGAATATGTTTTCATTAATTTGTTACGACGAAGGTGATGGATTTGAATTAAATCCTACTTCCAACCGGCCGTGCAGGCCATGGATCCGCCCCGGGATTGAGTATTCCGCAATTCACCTAGTCACTTTTTGGGGAACCTCGCCAGTGATGGTAGAGGCGGCAGAATGGGTAAAGCCTGCGAGTCCCAGAGTTGGCGGGTTTCGAGAGTTGGAGTCACCGCAGAGCGCAGATTCGATCACAGTCCAGTTCGCAGACTTCACCCACATGCCGTCAGGCTTCACTCATCACGCAATAGGCGTTCCAGCAAGCGTGCGGATGGTGACGATTCAGATTCCACTCTCTGATCCAGCACCTCAGACCTACGTCGCCCAACAGCGGGGGCATATTGATGTCCGCCTCGACCGGCAAACGCAGCTCCCGGCGTTCCGGCAAATCCATGCCGGACTCCGCGCGGCAAACGCCACGCTGCCCAATGACAAGCCGGACGAGTCGGCTGCCGACGTGATCCGCTACCTTGCGGCCCTGGTCGCGAGTGAAATGGAGAATGGCGATGTCAACGACTGGCCACAATGTCTGCAAGATTCTGCTCCGCGCCGATGGGCAGAATCCGTGGGAAGTCTTCGAGCGGGAATGGGCGAGAGAAAGCCAGGTTCGCCGGAAGCAGCTCGTTTGTTTGTATTTGATCAAGCAGTTTCGGTCTTTCTTCACTGAACCGGAATTCTGCCTTTTACAAATCCGTTAATTCGCCACAAGTCGTTGGCGAACGATGGTTTCCGTGTCTTCCTCTTGATAATTTCGATCCTGGTTATACAGAATTGCGAAAATTCTACCGTTAATGGGTTATACGGAATTAATTCAGTCTAATTCAAGTTACCCGACTGAAGTTCGTTTGTCTAAATGGACACTACTTGCGCTCAACTCCAATGACTGATGACTCGTCGCAAAAATCGTATGCAGAGATCGAGGCTGAACGTTTCCGCAAGGAGCTGCCGGGAACCATTGGTTGTGTAACCGCTTACGCTTTTTTCATTGATCGCTTGCTCCGTTTTCGTGCCGTTTCCTTATGGACTGGTTGCTGCGGCTTTCCTCGTGCTTCTCTACGTTGGGTCTATCTCGCCTTCGGGCAGGGATCGATCTTGGAGATGGGAGTGATGGCTGTCATCTTGCTGATACTAAGCTGCCTCTGTGGTAAGATTGTTCGCGACATTGAGAAACCGTCAGATACGATGCCAGACTTGGTACAAAACGGCGGGTAACCATCGCATGCACGCGGAGCCGGGCTTGCGAGCTTTTTGGCAATGGATACCGAACTCTCCCGACCCGGTGATGCGTGCCGTTAGCCGTCAATTGGAGCACCCCATGAATCCCCCATCGTTCGATCTTGCGGAACGATACGAACAGGGAGGTGATTCGTATTCATGGCGGCTTAAGGACAACGAGATTCGTTTTCGCGGCACAGGACAATACGCTGGACTGGTTGGTCGCCGAATCCCCGCAAACGACAAACAGATCACTTGGCGTAATAGCGGCCTTCGAGCTGCTCGATGTGTGGAGCTGGCGAGACGGCAGGCCACCCAAAGGGTGGCCTGACCACTTGTGGTTGGGTGCCGTAGGCACAAGAGGATTTCCCCTCAGTGAATGAATCAGTGCGAACGTTCATTCTTTAATCACCTTCCATTCCAGGAGGCCAGGAAATTCGGACTCCCACTGTTTTCTGTTCGAAGTACCAGCGAGCTGATGACCAGGGCCAATCGACCACTTTTTCGACCAGACCAGCACGGACAGGATTCTTGTGCATGTCGTCCAGTTTCTCTTCGACTTTTGAACGAGAGTAAATATTGAATCCGTAGCATCGAGGTTGCCAGATTGCATCGTCCTCACCAAGTTGAGACCAGCACTTCGGGTAATGAGTTCGAGATCAGTTCTTGATCGTGTGCGATGACTGATCTTTCCACTTGTTCATGAACGAGCTGAGTTTCATCACTTCCGGGAACCAGACCAGTGCATGGACATGGTCTGGCATAATGACGAATCCGATGCAAATTCCGTTTTTCTTTGTGAGCCTTGCTCCAAGTTGACCGATGACGATTTTCCTGGCTTGATCATTGTCGAGGTATTGTCTTCTTCGATAGCACGAGAATGTGACAAAATGAATATGCTTCTCATTGTCGTAAACTCGTCGTTTGACCATCGGTGTCTGTCATTTTGAAAAAGATGGTCTGTTTGGAATTGAACGCACATGGCAAGACCTCTTGTCGCAAAGAGGTTGTGAATAAATTGGTGGTTGGCCTTGGAAGTATTTAGTGCTTGCGCTAAAAGGTTGATATGAGCAAAAGTCAGAAACAACAGCGTGGTGATGCTCGCGTGCAGCTGCCGGTCCGGAATCAGGTCGAAATTCGGATGATGTCGCTTGAACAGATGGTGCCGGAAAACCATTTCGTACGCACGCTCGTGCGGTTCGTCGAATCGCTCGACCTGAGCGATCTGTACGAGGCCATCAGGTCCAAAGACGGACAACCGGGACGCGCTCCCATCGATCCGCGGATTCTGTTTTCACTCTGGTTGTTCGCCACACTTGAGGGCGAAATCAGTGGTCGGCGTATCGCAAGGCTCACCGAACGCGACACGATATACATGTATGTGTGCGGCGGAGTGTCGGTGAATTATCACACAATTTGTGACTTCCGTGTCGATCACGCGGACCTGCTTGAGCGCGTGTTGACCGATTCCATTGCCGTGCTGCATTCCAACGGTCTGATCAAACTGGAAACCATCGCACAGGACGGCATGCGTGTTCGTGCGTCCGCAGGAACCGGCAGTTTTCGTCGCGAACCATCGCTGAAGGAAGCTCAACAGAAGGCAAAGGACTATCTGAAACAGCTCGACGATCAGACTGACGACGAAGATCAAACGCCCGGTCAGCAGGCGGCTCGCCAACGCGTAGCGGAAGAGAAATTCGAACGCATCAACAACGCGTGTGCTCAGATGGACGGCCTCAAAGTACGGCACGAGAAACGCAATCGCGGCAAGAGTGCCAAGAACCGCACCAGCCAACCGCGTGTCTCAACGACCGATCCGGACGCCCGACGGATGAAGATGGGAGACCACGGTTTTCGTCCGGCATTCAACGTTCAGTTTGCCAGCGATGCCGACGCTTTAGTGATTGTCGATGTGGATGTCACCAGTGAAGGCACCGACTCGGGTCAGCTCGAACCGATGTACGAAAGCGTGTGCGATCGCTACGACACGACACCGAAAAACTATCTTGCTGATGGTGGTTTTCGATCAAAGCAAGGTGTGACTGAGCTGGAATCCAATGGGACAAAGTTCTTCGGCCCACTTCCGAACGAGAAGAAACAACTGACCGCCGGCGAGGATCCTTATGCGACCCGGTCCGGCGAAAACCCTCTGTTCACGGCCTACCGCGCGAGAATGGGAACCGACGAGGCAAAGGAACTGTATCGTCGTCGAGCCGCCGCAGCCGAGTTTCCGAACGCGAACTGTCGCAACCATGGTCTGCATCAGTTTCGAGTCCGCGGAGTGTTGAAGGCCAAGGCCCAGTCGTTGTGGCATGCCTTGGCCTACAACTTCCGTCGCTTTTGCAATTTGAAAATTGAGGAGAGTGAAACCACATTAATGGAGGCCCTTTTGATGACCTGACCAATCCCGGCAACGCTGAGCTGGACACCAGAAAACGCCACATCATCGACAAATCATCCATCCGCCAGCGTCAATCCGTCACCCTGTAAAAAATCGACGCAAAGCCGTCAAGGAAAAGTCCGCCCCACCCGATTCTTTCACAACCTCTACGCGACCCGACCACAAAATGTGGTCGGGCCACTCAAGTGGCCTTCTATGAAAGGTTGTTGTTCGTCAAGTGTGTTGGCATAGTTTTTCTGTGGTCGGAGAAACGTGCAGAACCCGGTGGTGCCCAATCTTCTATGCGAGCTGGCGGCAGGGCCGTTGCCCAGGGGGGTGTTTCGAGAAAAATTGACTGCCCAATCTGCGGACGAGCGAATGCCAATTGGCACTGCCCAGGCCACTTTCGAGCGCATCAATCTCGGGCTGTTGGTTCTGCGTGAATTCCTTCGAGGCTAAAAGGCAATTGAATGTTGCAGTACGTTCTCAGTGAACTGTTACTTTGTGAAATCTGGAGCGAATCTCAAACAGCAAGTGCCAGTTGTTCTGGTTGAAGTTGATGGTACAACCAACGCATCCAGCGATTGGCTACGGCAGCCACGACGACGTTATGCGGCTTGCCTTTCAGTTTTAATTTCGCGGAAAACAGACTCCATCGCTCGCTATAATTCATCAACCGCTGAGCCGCCTGAATGAGGATCACACGAAGCCCCGGATTGCCAGACTTCACCAGACCGGCATCGGCTTGTCTTTGTCCACTCGATGCATTTCGCGGCGTTACACCACAATAGCGAGCGAGGTGTTTGCCGGAATCGAAACGCTCGAAGCGACCAATCTCGGCACGCATCGTGACCGCAGTGACTAGGCCGATCCCTTCCATGCTCAGTAGCTTCTGCACCACCGCGTCGTCGGCTGTCTGGACTTTCAACTTGCGTGCGACTTCTGCAATTTTCTGGTCAAGTTGGTCG
>DAOUPA010000722.1 GCA_030626405.1 Planctomicrobium sp. | reverse complement strand
CTCGATTTGTTGTTTTCAATCTTAGGCTGGACTGGAGCGGTTGATTCGTCCCCGGTGTACGTCACACGATAGAGTCCCGACTGCACGCGTCGACCACCGATCGTGAAATACATGGCACCATCTCCTGGATGAATGATGGCGTCTGTGATTGGCAGCGGAGCACCAGTGACGAATTCTTCTTTCGTCGCAGTGTAGGTGGAACCATCTGGTTTCAAATGAACGGCGTAAAGCTTTCCCCAACTCCAATCGAGCGCAAACAATGCGTTCTGATACTTCGCAGGGAATTTGGCTCCGTACCCAAACGTCATCCCGGTGGGCGAGCCTGGTCCAATGTCGAGCGAACCAGGTAGGTTGTCCGCATAGAACGGCATGCGTTTTCCTGCTCCGTTTCGCCAGCCAAATTCGGCTCCGCTCGTCACATGGCAAATTCGAGTCGGGCGATACCATGGCGTGTTGAAGTCGTACTCCATGTCGGCGTCGTACGTGAACAACTCACCGTCACGATTGACTGCGGCGTCAAAGACATTACGAAAACCGGACGCATAGGCTTCGAACGATTCTCCGTCGGGAGAGACTCGATAGATGATTCCGCCGGGTGCAAGAACGCCTCGGTTATGACCTCGCCCATCCGGCATACTCGGCAGTAAGTGGTCTTCACCCCAGACTTGCCGAACCGGAGAACTGTCCGCCAGTTTCGGAGGACGTGCGTTGTTGCCAGTGACAAGGTACAGATCTTTGCCATCAGGGGTGAGCATCACGGCGTGAACACCGTGATCTCCACTGGCTTCAATTTCACGAAGCAGTTCAACTTTATCCAGTTGGTCGTCACCGTTGCTGTCAGAAACTCGATACAGGCCAGATGGAATTTTCTTTTCGTAGTCATTGACGCCGACGTAAAGAGCATCGAACGCCCAGAGCATGCCGTTGATGGCTCGGATCTCGGCTGGCATTTTTTCTATCGATGTCGGGTCAAACGGCTTGTCCAAAGGTGGTGGAGTCAAGCGGTAGAGTTCGCCGTATTGATCGCTGACCAGAATTCGGCCCTTGTTGTCAGTGCAGAGATTCACCCAGGAGCCCTGTTCCTGACTGGGAACTGAGTAAAGCAGCTCAACTTGAAATCCTTCCGCAACTGTAATGCGATCAATCGGCGTTGCCTCGTTGCCAACCTTGGTTGGGGCAGCAGCATCCTCCGCGAATGCGGCTGTGTTGGTCGCCGTGAGAAAGCAGACAGCAAGGATCAAAACGGACAATCGCCGCGACGTTCTGGAATCAGGTTTCATAATACTTCAATCAAGGACAAATAGAGCATTGGGTGGGTACAGGTGTCGACAAGACTTTGGGGATTGTAACGCAGGTATCCCCAAGCATCAAAACACTTTCAGATTGCAAGTTTTTGACGCCCGGTCAATCATTCCTTTGCAACTCTAAGTAACCCCCTGTCACCGTTTCACCGCCAGGAATTTAAGCATCAAACTATTTTCAGGGACGACTATTTTCCAGAAATGAAAATCTTCGCATAGAAACAAAGTTTGGCTACGTGCTAGGCGATGGTAAGAATTCGTTCGATCTCTTTTAGAATAGCGTCCGGTTGAGACATTCTGCCTGGGCCGATGGATTGGCAACTCAGCCATCCTTCGTCAGGGCCGATCAAGTGAACGCCATCGGCTTTGAGTTGTTCGATGTTTCTTTGTACTGCTGGCTTCGACCACATTTCATTGTTCATCGCAGGTGCAATCAGGGTCGGACAGGTGATGGCGAGCGCCAGGGTTGTGAGTAAATCGTCAGCCAGGCCGTGGGTGATTCTCCCGATGACGTTTGCGGTTGCGGGGGCGATGAGAAAAATATCCGCTCGCCGAGCGAGACCAATATGCTCCCCAATGTGATGTTCTTGAGGTTCAAACAATTCCGTGTAGACAGGGCGACCAGTCAATGCTTGAAACGTCGTCTTACCGATGAATTTCTCGGCAGAAGCCGTCATCACAACGGATATGTTGGCTCCTCGTTGCACCAACTGACTCGTCAATTCTGCGATCTTGTACGATGCAATGCCTCCGGAGACACCGATCAATATTTCTTTATTCTGGATGGCCGATGGTTTCATCGCAGGCGCTTTCTGTTTCGTTCAATCATTGCTTGATTTGTAGCACAAATTGCAGGCGAGGGAGAGACTCTCCTTTAGTTTGATGATACAGCAATTCAATGATTTCGCGAGGATGATGTTTCACGTGAAAGAATTCGGCTAGACTTTTCTCGACATGTTGGATTGCGCACGATCCCTGGAAAACACATAAGGAAGAGCGAGATGTCCCACGCGAAGTTTTTAAATAAGTCGGTAAAGCCGTTGATGACGACATTACTCGTGGCCATGGGATTTGTCAGTATTGCCTGCCATGAAGCACATTCCGCGGAAGCGACGGTTGCGGCAGAAGTTTATCAAGTCGGAGTTGCGAAGATTGATGTGACTCCTGACTACCCAGTTCGTCTCAGTGGGTTTGG
>DAOUPA010000180.1 GCA_030626405.1 Planctomicrobium sp. | reverse complement strand
TGGATGCCGTTGTGGGCGCCTTCTCCGTAGACGAATTTGTGGTCGTACTTCGCGAACTTCAGCGAGGCTGCCATTTGTTGATTCGCCAAAGGCCAGTTGCCGTGGGCGTTGTCGAGGTCTCCGGAACCATCTTGCAGGAAAATACGAATCGGTTTTGGATCCGTTTTGCGAATCAATGCCTGGCAATTGTGTCCCCCACGAATGTTCGTAAAGCTGCCGACGTGGCTGAGGACTTTTCGAAACTCATCTGGTCGTTCCCAAGCTACCGTCCAGGCACAAATGCCACCTGAACTGATTCCGCAGATCGCTCGTTGATCGGGGTCGTCTGTGAGATTGTACTGCTTGCCGACTTCCGGCAGGATTTCATCAAGCAGGAATCGGGCATACTGATCCGAGAGCGTGTCGTACTCGAAGCTGCGGTTTTCTGGTGAAGGTCGCCAGCCGGGCTTCTCTGGAACGGCCTCTTTCTTGTGACCTGGATCAATGAAAATCCCAATCAGCGGTGGCAGGTCGCCTTTATGAATGAGATTGTCAAATACAACCGGCACGCGAAACTGACCGTTCTCTGATTCGTTGACATAAGCATGTCCATCCTGAAAGACCATCAGCGCGGTCGGCGTCTGCGCATCGTATTGCTTGGGAACATACACATAGTAGCGGCGAATCGTGCCGGGAAAGACTTCACTCTTCCAGACATGCTCTGTCACTTCCCCACGCGGGACACCATCTTGCCGCATCGACTCTTCGCCAAGTTTATAAGCGTCATCCCCTGCAAAGAGAACGGAATTCAGAGACAATAGTACAATGAGTAATCGCATCATCATTTCCCAGATCTTTCTTATTGGTCGTGAACTCAGGAAGTCTAGCGAATGTCTTGTTGAGAAATCACCTTCAATCTCAATTGAGTGATTTCGTCTGCATGGTTAGAGTGGCTGCTCCAGAGGTCAATTGGGTTGCATGACCAACACCGCACCCTGCTTGATCTCTTACCCTATGCTGTTTGAAAGTGACTGAGGAATGATTCGGAAAATTACAGGGAAGTTGTGTGACTTACGCGGTCAGGGAGCGGCGATTGAAGTAGGGGCGTTTGAATACGAAGTCCTCATCCCGGAGTTTGTACGGCGGCAGTTGCAGTCGAAACTTGATGAGGAAGTCACCCTGATGACGATTCATTACATCGATGGGAACCCGCAAAAGGGACGCTTGACTCCCCGGCTGGTTGGATTTTTGCATCAAGCCGAAAAAGAATTCTTCGAACTGATCTGCTCCGTCGATGGTGTCGGCGTCAAAAAGGCGTTGCAGTCAATGGTACGACCGGTACAGGAAGTGGCAACCGCGATTGAAGAACAAGATGCCAAGCAACTGAGCACACTCCCTGGGATTGGTCCGGCAGTCGCGGAGAGAATCATCGCGAAGCTCCGACGAAAAATGGCGAAGTTTGCGTTACTTGTTGATTCCGGAGAGATGGGTGAGAAACGCGAAGATCGTGATGTTCTCAACGAAGCGAACGAAGCCCTGCAGGCACTAGGACATTCGCAAGTCGATGCTCGTCAGAAAATCGAAACAGCGACGGAGGCTCACAAAGGAAAATTCAAATCAGTTGAAGCGTTGTTGCAATTTATTTATTCACAACAACGGCCAACCGACGATTAAGAAACTGTACTGCCACACATTTGAAATGAGTGGCAAAACTCGCTCATTCAAATTCCCCGTCGTACGGATTCATCTGAGGAAGAGATTCGCGCCGAGGTGCCGGTTCCGCGTATTCACGTGCGTGGAATTCTTCCTTGGCGTCGACGTAGGCATCGGCGTTCCAGTTTCCTTCAAGAAGCGTGACATTGCTTGCCTTGAGAGTTTGTCCAGTCCGATAGTTCAGGTCCACGAGCGTCACATTGTATTCAGCGACTGCCGAAGCCAGGCTCACCTCTGCTTGGGCAACAGAACCTTCCGCTTGGAGAACATCCTCAATCGTGTAACGCTGAGGATCGGAGATGTATTGGGCCTGCCGCAAGTCACGCCGCGTTTGTGAGGCGTGTAGAATGTTGTAGCTATTTTCCATCGTTGCAAAAGTTCGGTCGACATCGCGAAATGCAGCGGCGACTTCGTGGCTCAATTCAACTTCCTGATCCGCCAAAACTGCTCTCGCTTTCGCTAGTTGAAGTTCAAGAGAGAGTAGCTGTGTCTTCGCAAACCGGCGTCCCAGCGGAACCGAAAACTCCAAGCCAATATTCCAACCCGTCTGATTGCCAGAGAATAATGACTCGTAAGCATTGTCGATGCGACTTGGAATGGCTGGATTCGAGTCGCTGCGACGCCCGAAAAGTTCGTCGCCAAATCCATTTACTTGATATGCAGTTACCAAATCAAGTCGCGGGAGAAGCAAATTCTCCGCAGCCGTAATTTGATATTGAAGACTTTGAATCGACCACTTCTGCCGCCGAATTTCTGGACGTTTCACCAGTGCATCGGTAAGTGAACGCTGCCAGTTCGGAATGTATTCAACAGTGAGCGGATCATCTGAAGGTCGAATAATCCTGCCATCGTTCACAGAGAGCCCCATCAAGCGGCGAAGCTGGGCTTCAATGGAATAAATCTGGTCGCGTGCCAGATCGGCGCGACCTTTCCAATCGAGATAGATTTCCCGAACATCCGCTTCTCTGGCGCCACCTGATCCTGTTCCGGCTTGTCGCTGCGAATCAATGGTCCTCCAGATTGTTCCAGATCGATCACGGGCACGCGATTGAATATCGAATGAGAGATAAGCAAAGTGCAACTGCCAGTACAATTCTTCAACATCATGAATGAGCTGATGAACAGCAATTTCGAAATCGGCCAGTTCGAGATCGTTCTGAATTCTGCCAATAATCACCCCTTGCTGAACACCCGTAATCCCCTGAATATTTTCTGAAATCGGGCCAGCGATCCGGGTGTATTCAACGCCTCCACCAGCGAGAAGCGGCTGACGGAACTGCAACTGCGTGATTCCGTCGTACACGGTCGTAAAGAGTTGAGTTTCCCCAGGGCCAGCCGGAATATTTCTGCCAGTGTGTGTCCAGTTGTGCGAAAGCGAAATCTGACCACCGGTTGCCAACCGCTTCCGCAACGACATTCTGAAAATGTCAGATGTCTCATCGAGTTCACTTCCGGCTGGAAGCCCGTTGGAAACGATGTTGTTTTGAATCGTTTCATTACTTCCGACAAGTAACTGAGTCGTGAATTGGGCATCAAAATCAGACAGAGCTGCTTCGACACCGCGTCGACCAAACAGAACTCCACTTTCCTGAATCGCAGAGTCATAGATTGTTCTCACAAACTCTGGATTGGAAAGCAGTGGATTGCCTGGGCTGAGGAACTGCCCGGAATTTCGGATCACCCGACTGTTCGTCAGGCATGTCTGAATCGTTTCAGACAGTGACAGATCCCAGATTTCATCTTTTCGTTCGTCTCGAATCCGACGTGGCTCGACAGCGAAATTAACTTTTGAGGAGACCTGATGATCTAAATCAATGTGCGCAATGTGTGTCGCGCGGTCCAGATAGTTCGCCGAGTTCACTTCTCCAAGGTAACTCGGATGGTCGCCGCGATTGCGGCACGAGCTGACGACGGCGCAAATAACGACCACACTCAGGAATGCCCAGCGGCTTCCATTGCTGCGAATCCGTTCTGTGTACTGCCGTTCTTGCATACCACATTCTGGTAAAGAGACCCCACCACCCCTTACTGAGACTGTACAGATTCCGTAAAAACGGCGCAGTCCGCTTAATGTTATGTCGAATAAGAACAACGCACAGAAAGAACTAATTTGGCTGAAGAATTCAAATTCCGCGTAATAGTCCACAGTCACGCGAGTTGCTCTTGGTAACTCCTTCAAAGCGGTGACGGCTACTTGGAATGCCCTAAAGAACTCCCATGCCACAGGAGGGGGGGGCTAGTTGAGAGCCATTGCTATTGAATGATCAAAAATCAGAGACGGAAGTGGAAAGTCGTTCGAAACCAGCGCCAAAACCAGCCGAACAATGTCCGCTCGGCGACGACAAATCGTGCTCGCCCGCGCATGCCTGTCCGTAGAGAGTCTGGCTTGTAGTCGAACTGCACAATCGCCTGATAGACTGGAGTTGTCAGTTTCTCTCTTCCCTCAGAATCAGTCACGGTCGGTAGTGGTCCTCCGAATTTATTGGAAAGCGAACGTGGAGCAAACTCAAGTTCCCGATTTGAAAATTCCGAAACGGTTCCCATCCAGACTTTCCCTGGCAGCAGTTCAAATTTCATCCTCACTTCATCACCAATCACAATGTCGGCAAGGTCGATCTGCTCGATCATCAAAATGCTTTGAAAGGTATCGGTCGGTGCAATGCTGCAAACATGAGTACGTTCATCGAAGTAGGTTCCCATCGAACGATCTTCAATAGGAGTTCCGTACCACTTTGAGAGATGCTTCTTCCCTTCGATAAGACTTGGTCGTGGAACTGTCGGCGGCGCGATGATTTTGCCTGCAATCGGAGCAACAAGTTGCGTGCGCCCCAGTTGCTCTTGAACATCCACGATCTGCTCTTCAACTGTCTCCAATGATTTCTCGGCAAGTTGTTTTCCGTCCGGGTCGCTCAACTCGCGATACATTTGCGGATCGAGAGTTCTCACGGTTCGTTCCGTTTCCAGATCGTCACGACGATCAATCAGTTCTGGATTGTGGAGCGTGATTAAAGGAGCTTGAGCTTCAACGAATTCGCCTGCGTGGACGTTAATCTGCTCTACAAAACCGGGCAGCGTAGTGTAGACGTGTTCGATGTCGACAGGTTCAACGTAAAAACCAGCTTCGTCGTACCATGGGAATGGGACGAAGAAGATGACCGCGAAACAAGCGACCAGCAACGTGGTGCTGATCGTCATTTTTAATTTACTCATCGGGTCTTGCTTGGGGACACTGAGCATCTTGTAGAACTTGAATCCGAGACTGGAGAAGATAGAGAGCAACGAACTGACAGCCAACATGATACCAAGACTTTGAAGATTGTAAGGCTTCAAAACGGTATACAGAAAAAGTGTGATTGCAAACAGCACGAACCAGCGGTACAGGGAAGAGGCAATTGCGAACAGAATAATCCACAGGTGACCAGATGTCGGCATGAATGGATCGTCCGGGGCTTCAATTCCGAATCCCCACCAGGCGAGAGTTTGCGAGAGAATCTTGGTCGCTTTGGCTCTCAAGTTTGGAATCTCCAACCAGTCCGCCATCATGTAATATCCGTCATACCGCAGCAGCGGATTCGCATTGAAGATGACGGTCGTGACTGTGGATACAAAGAAGATGTTTAACGCGAGGTGATTGATCATTCCAGGTTGAGTGTTGTACCAAACGAAAATCGAAACGGCGGCAAGAATCAATTCGTAATACATTCCAGCCGCACCGATGATAATTCGCTGCCATTTGCTTTTGAGCATCCACGAATCTGTGACATCGCAGTACAATGTCGGGCTTAAGACAAGGAGCATGATCCCCATTGAATGACATTCTGCACCGAAGTGCTTGCAGGCGATTCCATGTCCGAATTCGTGGAGAACTTTTGCAAATGCGAGCGTTGCCCACAGGTACATCAAATTCGGCCAACCGAAAAATTGTTGAAACTCCGGGAGTCGCTGCCTGATTTCACTAAAGTGAATTGCAATGAACAGCCATGAGGTCACCACAATCAACCCGAAAAACCACGCTGCCCCTTTGGTGAAAGTCCAACCTAGCCAAGGCTCGATCCGTTGCAATGTTTTCTCTGGATCCCAGCCGGGGAGCTTAAGAAACAATGGGTTGAGTAACGTTTGCCGAATTTTCTTCCAACGTTCTTTTTCGAACCGATGACGAAGATGCTCACCCTGCCCGAGTCGATCATTGAACAGCAATCCTTTTTCCTGAAGATTGAGAACCGATTTTTGAACGTCAGCAGTCGTCAGTTCAAGCGTCGGAAACCGCAGTAGCAAACTGTCGCGAAGTTCCTCCAGAGTCAATCGACCATCAAGCAGAAGCAATATCTCGAACTGCTCCGGCTGTAGCCGAAAGTATTTCAGCCCGACTGGATCCTTCACGACAGGAAAAGGAATCTCCTTGTAGTGAATTTGAGCGATCTCCAGATCCGCTCGCGTTCGTAGCGGTATCGGGCGATGCGATGATGAAACGAGTGAATCACCCGGCGTTTGCTCTTGCATGTCAGTCTCTCCGCAGGCTCTCTACGGAGTCGAATTTCTTTTGAGGTTTGGTTCTTTTTCTCCCTCGGGAATAATCGTCATCGTAGCGGGAATCCCTTCTCGATAACGACCACTTCGGTTGTCGATTTCCGCCCAGACTCTCACGACACCAGAAAGTGTTTGAACCGAGACATCAACAAACCCAAGAGTCCCGGTTTCGGTTGCCAGTTCAGGTTCACCTCCGTTCCTTGGAAGTGAAAAAGTAACGCGGACAGGCATTCCTTTCTCAACCAGTGTTGAGTCGGCGACACGAACATATCCTTCAATTCTCATCGAATCGGTATTCACGACCTGAATGATCGATTCACTCTGTTGGATCCCTTCGCCCTCGCGTTTGAAAACACGCGTGACGTGACCGTCCATCTTGGAGACAACCCAGTAAGACTGAAGTTCGGCTTGCGCCTGTTCTTGCAGTAGTTCGTTGAGTCTTCGCTCATGTTTCGCAGAGTCGATTTCTAGCAGAGCCGCTTCGGCGTTCAACCGCAGTCTCGTCATATGAGTCGGAGGAAATGCTGGATTTGAGACAGAGGAAATCTGGTTCGCTTCGACTGCCGCATCGTGTTCTGCGGCGGCAGCCAAAGCTGCTTTTTGAGCAACCAGAATCTGTGTTTCATTTTCTGCCCGAGCCTGGGCGATTTTCAGATTTGCTCGCGGCACATCGTCCCGGAGTCGAATTACAATCTCACCTTTCTCGACACGATCTCCTTCCCGAGCAACTTCAGCGATCACACCGACGCGTTCGGTAGAAAGAGTCGCTCGGTTGACGAACGTCGTTCGGCAATCTTTCACTGCGATTTCATCGGCAGCAGAAAGATTCGCGCCTGTGGACAAAGTCACCGCGTTGGTGAGGAGAAACCCGTTTACAAGTAGTAATTTCCGGAAATGGCGCATCAACAAACTCTTTCAGAGAAGAAGGGGCAACCTGATTCATAAAGTCTTCGTAGCATTTTACTTGACGATTCACAACAATCATGAGGCGAATTGAATTTCGTGCAAATGAATGTTGGTAACTGATTGTAAAAGCTTAATGCCAGAAAATTCACAGAATCTGCCTGATCTTGAAATGATTGGTCGAAAATGCGACCAGTTTCTCGACGAATCTCCAACTTACGCCGCCTACATTCGAGATGTGCTTGCGATCATTCTTGAACATGCATGCGTCGACGCGGCAGCTTTGGTTGAGTTCTCCAATCCAGAGGAACCCAAAGTTGCAGCGCAGGAAAACTTAAACGCGATCAGTTTGGATGGATTTTTCAGCATCGACATGGATCACGTTGCGTTGATGAGAGAGTCGATCCAGACAAAAAAAACATTAGTCGTCGCCGACCGATCACTCCCTGAAGCCGGATTAAAACGACATTGCCTCATCATGCACCCGGTCGTTGTCGAAAATCATCCGCCGCACCTGCTAGAAATTTTCACACTGCAAACGCTTAGCGAGAAAGGCGCGACAAGGTTGCAGGAAGTTGTCGAGGTCGTTTCGCAGTACCTGGTCAAATATCTACTCCACGCCAGTCACTCCGAGCAATCGACGACAACGGATGCGGAATTCTGGGAAAAACTCGATCTCTTCCTCTTGAAGCTTCAGAAATCTCTCGACCTCACCAAAGTTATCGCAATCGCTGTCAATGATGGACGGGCGTTGATCGGTGCCGACCGCGTTTCGATTGCTCTGCAATACGGAAACCGCACCAGCATTAAGGGAGTCAGTGGTCAGGAGCGTGTCCAACACCGGGCAAATCTTGTTCAGGCAATGACGCAAGTCGCGCGGACGGCAATTAAAATTGGTCAACCGATTACGTACAAAGGAACCATCGAAAACTTGCCGCCGGAGTTGGAATCGCCACTTGCGGATTACCTCACGGAGAGTCGGTCACGGATGATCATGTTCGTCCCATTGTGCGAGCCGGAAATGGAAGAAGACTTCGAAGAGGTCGAATCAAAGAAGGTCAATCGCGAACGAACAGTCATCGGTTGCCTGATTATAGAACAAGCAACCGAAACACGTCCTCGGCAGAATGTCGTCAATCGCACAGAGTTGCTCAAAGACCATATCGAAGTTGCAATCTATAACTGCCATCGTCACGAAACGATTTTCCTGCTCTCGTTCTGGCGAGCGATTGGGAAAACTCTTCGGTGGTTCAAAGGACGTCGACGTTGGATCGCAGCTGCGATTCTTTCCGGACTCTTTGCGTTGGGGTTAGTGCTGGCGTTCGTCACTTGGGAGTACCGTGTTGAAGGAGACGGGCAAGCAATGCCGAAAATTCAGCACGAGGTCTTTGCTCCATGGAACGGAAATGTCGTCAAGGTTCTGGTCGAGAGCGGGCAATCTGTTGATGAGAATCAACCGCTGCTGCAACTTGAGAGTGATGACCTCGATGCTGAACGAATCGCGACGAAAAACGAGCAACTGGAAAAAGAGAAACTCGTCGCTGCGCTCACCACACAACGTGCCGAAGCGATTCGGCGCGACAATTCGCAGGAACTGATCCGACTCTCAACGGAATTGGCGCAAGCCGTGATCGAATTCGAAGGAGCGACCGCAAAACTCGCCAAAATTGCATATCGGATCGAGAAACTGACTGTTCGTTCACCAGCAGATGGTGTTGTCGCGACCTTTCAAATCGATCTCTTGCTGCGAAACCGACCGGTGAATCGTGGGGAACTGCTCGTTGAGATTATGCAGCCGGATGGCCCATGGCGATTAGAACTACAAGTTCCAGAACATCGCATGGGACACATCATGCGGTCTCTTAAAGCCAATGGCTCGATAGAATTACCGGTCGATTACATCCTGGCGACTTCTGTTGAGAAAAGTTTTGAGGGCACACTCTCTCTTGCTAACATCGCGACTCGCTCCAGCGAATCCGAAGCGGCAGGCACTGTTGTCGAAGTTTACGTCGACATAGATCCCGACGACATCTCCGAGCAAAGTTTAGGCGCCGCCGTGACAGCCAAAATCCACTGCGGCAAAAAAAGTTTGTTCTACGTCCTGTTCGGAGACGTCGTCGAATTCTTCCAAAGACATCTGTGGCTTTAGTACCGATCCCACTCTTCTGCCGAGAAGAAATTCGACCAAATCGCTAAACTCAAGATCAATCCGCCGTCACTTCCTACGACATCTCATCGTTTCCATTTGAGAAATCAAACGAAACAATAGACCGCAAACAAAAATCGTGGAGTTATTGAATTCAAATGAAATTATCTTTCACAATTGCAGTCCTGTCGCTCAGCCTGTTTTTCATGCCATCGAACGCAAATTCTGCTGAACGCCCTCACATCGTCCTGATGATGGCCGACGATCTCGGTTGGGGGGATGTTGGCTATAACGGCTCGGAGATTTCCACGCCGAATATTGACAAACTGGCAGAAAACGGCGTGCGGTTGAATCAGTTCTATGCGCAACCGGTTTGTTCACCGACACGGGGGGCGTTGTTGACTGGTCGATATCCGATGAGACTCGGTTTGCAGTGCGGTGTCGTGCGACCGTGGGCGCAGCATGGGTTGCCGCTGGATGAACGGACATTGCCGCAAGCACTGAGTGAAGTTGGTTACGAAACTGCCGTTGTCGGCAAATGGCATCTTGGTCACTGTGAGCCGAACTATCTTCCAATGAAGCGTGGGTTCAATCAACAATATGGGCACTACAACGGAATGCTCGATTACTTCACTCACATTCGTGATGGCGGTCACGACTGGCATCGTAACGACAAACCAAATTACGACGAAGGCTACTCGACGAACTTGATTGGCGAGCACGCAGCGAGAATCATCGCGGAGCATGACAAGCAGAAACCGCTCTTTCTCTACGTTCCGTTCAACGCCCCGCACACGCCGCTGCAAGCTCCGCAGGAGTATATTGATCGCTACGCTGACATGAAGAACAAAGGCCGACGCACTTACGCCGCGATGGTGACCTGCATGGACGATGCCATCGGTCGCATCACAACTGCACTGAAGCAAAACAATTTCCCGGCGAAAGACACGCTGATCTTCTTTTGTTCCGACAATGGTGGCATTCGAAAACTCGGTTCGAACGGTAAGCTACGCGCTGGCAAGGGAACGCTCTATGAAGGTGGAGTTCGCGTGCCAGCGATTGCGGTTTGGCAGGAGAGATTGAAACCGGGCGCTGTTGTTGATGAGCCACTGCATGTGGTCGATCTCTATCCAACCTTACTTCAACTGGCAGGTGCAAAACTCTCGCAGCCAAAACCTCTCGATGGCAAAGATATCTGGTCGGCGATTGCAAAGAATCAACCGTCACCTCATGACGTCATCCTGCTCAACGTGACACCGTTTCACGGCGCAGTCCGTATCGGAGATTGGAAACTCGTTCACAATGGGCATGTCGGAGCGAACGTCACGCAAGTGAGTCCGAAGGAAACTTGGGAGTTGTTCAATATTCGCAATGATATTTCCGAAGTAAACGATCTGAGTCAGAAACGCCCCAAAGTGTTTCAGCGACTCAAGGCGAAACTGACTGCTCTCGCGAATGAAGCAACCGAACCAAATATCGCTCCTAATAAACCACACGCTGGTTTTCAGGTTCCAAAGACATGGGGGAACGAATGATGAGAATGTCTCAAATCATTCTGAGCGTAATTCTTCTTTGCGCCGCGGTCCATTCATGGCTGATCGAATCTGCAACCGCTGCCGAGAAGCCCAACGTCTTGCTGATCCTCGTTGACGATCTCAAGCCAGCGCTCGGCTGCTATGGTGACTCTATCGCCAAGATCCCGAACATCGATGCCCTCGCTGCTCGGGGGATGCGGTTCGATCTCGCGTATTGCAATCAGGCAGTCTGCGCACCGTCGCGGTTCACGTTAATGCTCGGTTCGCATTCAACATCAACTGGTCTCTATGGACTCGGCAGCCAATTACGGGAAATCGTTCCGGATGCAGTGACGATGTCACAGCATTTTGCAAAGCATGGTTACCGAACCGAGTCGCTGGGAAAAGTGTTTCACATTGGGCATGGCAACAATGGCGATCCACTGTCGTTCAGCGTGCCTCATTTTCCGGATAAGGTGATCGAATACGTCGACCCGGCAAGTACAGATGGAGGCAAGCTGACTCGTGAAGTCGCGTTGTTCACGAATCAAAAACTTGATCGAATTCGCTCACTCCCCAGAGGTGCCGCGTTCGAATCGCCCGATGTTGAAGATGTCGACTACGCCGACGGTCGCGTTGCAGCGGAAACAATCAAACGTTTACAAGCCGCAACAGAGAGACGTGAGAAAGATGAAAATCCGTTTTTCATCACCGTCGGTTTCGTCCGTCCACATCTGCCTTTCTCTGTGCCAAAGAAATACTGGGATCTTCACAACCCTCAAACTCTCCCGATGCCACAGTTTGAAGAATTACCTTCCGGCGCGCCTGCGGTTGCCAGAAAACGTGGAGGTGAGATCACTGCCTACAAGCCAGTACCTGTCAATGGCTCCATCGGTGCCGACCTGAAACGAAAACTCATCCATGGTTACTACGCGAGCACCAGTTTTGTCGATGCTCAAATCGGCAAAGTCATGGCGGAGTTTGATCGGCTTGGCCTGGAGGAGAATACGATTGTTGTACTGTGGGGGGATCATGGTTTTCACCTCGGTGACTTGGGCATCTGGACGAAGCACACCAATTTCGAACAGGCGAACCGGATTCCAATTCTGATCAGCGCCCCCGGCATCACACAACCGAATTCTTCGACGCGACAACTGGCGGAAAGCGTCGATCTCTTTCCTACGTTGGCGGATTTGGCTGGCTTACCTGCACCGCAAGGACCACAACCAATAGATGGTCTCAGTCTTGTTCCTGTGCTAAAGAATCCCGACGCCCGTGTGCGTGATCACGCGTTTCATGCCTACCTAAAGAAGAAACTAGGTCGCGCCATCCGCACTGAACGCTATCGGCTCGTCGAATGGAAGTCATTCGGCGCTAGCTCCAATGAAGCAGAGTACGAACTCTACGACTACAAAACCGATCCGCTGGAAAAAGAAAACCTCGCAGTGAAGAATCCCGAAGTTGTTGCCACACTTCGAAAGAAACTCGCAACCTATCCTGCCCCGATGAGTCAGGGCAATCGCATGTTCAAGCGGCTTGAAAGCCTAGCAAAATGCCTTTGAGGTTGTCCAAGTTCCATCCGGCGAGGAGGCGCTTGCCTCGAATGTTGTCGTCTACTGTCGTGTCCGATTTTAAAAT
>DAOUPA010000609.1 GCA_030626405.1 Planctomicrobium sp. | reverse complement strand
GAAGATGGCAGGATGTATTACAAGAAAAATCCGAGAACAAAATAGCAAAGCATTGGCCGAACATTTCAAACGTACGGCTATTGATTTTTCGTACTCGTCTTGAAAGCACTTTTACAATGGATTTTCTCTACTTCATCCTGATCGGACTCGCGGCAGGTTGGCTCGCCGGGAAAATCATGAAGACCAATAAGTCCGGCTTGATCAACAACTTGATCATCGGCGTGATCGGCGCAGTTCTGGGCGGGTTCCTCTTCGGCTTACTCGGCCTGGAAGCAACCGGCCTGACTGGCAATCTCGTCACTGCTACCGTAGGAGCTACTGTGTTGATCTTCTTGCTTCGCAAGTTTGGCTCAAAGTGAAAGACCGAAGAGAGAGAATCGATTTCATCTGGGAACCAAATCAGAGATTTATCCGGACGCCGCTACCAGCACTTCTGGCTGATCTTTTGTCTCAGGATTCTTCAACCATTCCAGAACGCGCCAGTCCATCCACCAGCGGTCTAAGTCGGTGCTACCTCGTCCGAAATAGCCAAGGTGACCGCCGGACTCAGCGATGTGGAGGCCAACGTTCTCAGGTCGTTCAAGGTCTTCCAGAATTTGAACCGGAATCAATGGATCATCAGCCGCGGAGAGGATCATGGTCGGGACAAGAATTTCCGAAACATACGGAGCCGCACTACATGTTTCGTAGTAGTGCTCAGCAGACTCAAAACCGCATCGAGGAGCGGTGATTGTATTGTCGAAATCAATAATTTTCTTCGGAGGTGGAAACTGAATCTGATCCAGATTCCCGTCGAATGACTGCTGAAGTTGCCGGTAAAGCAGCTTCGAAAAGTAGCGGTCGTAAAAACCAAATGCTTTCTTTCCAATCGCAGATGTACAGGCAGCAAGGTCAACCGGAGGATTGACGGCGATGGCCCGCTCTACCATTTGTAAAGCTTGGTCTGGAAATTCGCCCAGCCATTTCAAGACAATTCCGGCTCCCAGTGAAAAGCCTCCGAGAGAGACCTTGGAGCCTGGGCAAAGCCGACGGACTTCTTCGATGGTTCTGTGTAAATCGACTGTTCTCCCGGCGTGATAGAGATTCTTCGAAAGACCTTTCCCTTCGCCACAACCACGTAGATTGATTCGGAATGTACGAGTCCCCAGATCGCGAAACTTTGTTGCAATCCGTCTCATGTAGGAACTTTCTGACGACCCCCCCAGTCCATGCACCAGCAGGACAACATCGTTCTCAGGTTGCCAGTCACTGACTGGAAGATCATCAATCAACATCAGGCAATCGCCATCGTCGAGTGTGACTCGGCGTCGGACAGAGATTTCTCGCGGAGACGAGATTCCAGATATGCACGCACCCAATACAGTCTGCAAATGCCCTCCGACGACGAGGGGATGCGGCCGAAAAGGAGTACACTCGAAGCGATTCATTCGGGGTTGATTGGCTGGATGGGAATGCGATTTTTCGAGAGTCTAGTCAGTTTGATAGGCTCTTGCCATCCGAGAACCGTTTTGTGCCCAGGTCAGAGCGTTCAGGACGATGCGACCAGCGGAATCCGCGGCTCTTCAATCGAATTCACCGCATCCCAAAGTTCTTCAGAAACATCCTCGTTCACACTCTCTCCATCATGCAGACAATAGACTGTTTCTTCGTATTTCATGAAGAATTTGCGGAACCACAGCATTTGTCTAACTCGGGAGCGAGGCTGATAGAGCCCAATCGTGACTCCTTGTTCATACCAGTCAAAGAGCATCCCAAAGAAGCCGCTGGGGACATGTTGCACACGTGAGACATCAATTCCAATTGATGTGACACCTTCTTCATTCACAAGCCGAAAAATCGTGTCGCGGATGAGGGAAAGATCCGCCCCGTCCCAAATTTCCATCTTACCGATGTCCAAAACTGTCGCTGAACCTCGGAGTGTCAGTGTTAACCCGTGTGTGTATTTACGTTCGGCCATTGGAATTGCGTTTCACTGAAAAGGCAAGATGCGGTGGACTTCACAGCAATGCCATACCGAGAGACGCAAGCGCCAAGCCAAATTTCCTTTACAGTGACCAAGATAGACGGAAGGCTTCCCTTAACGTTTTTATTGGAAGCAACTTACGGTTGATGTTGAATGCAATGAGTTCGGTGAGATGCCCCAGGAATGATGCCCAAAGCCAACACATCCCAGTCCCCCGATGATGCCCATTGACAACACCTATTAGCCCTAACTGATCATGTTCCAGCTCAAGGCTTAGCGACGTAGTTCACCAGGAAGATTCCGGCAGCAACAAAAACTCCTGCCAGAATGAGCCACCAGGAGAGGTGATCTCCTCGCAAGAGGTACGCCAACAGGATACCGCAGATCGGCGTCACAAAACTGAACACCGACACTTGCGAGGCTCCGTGCTTTTGCAAAAGTTTTGCGTTGAGAACAAAACAGAATCCCGAAATGACGACGCCTCCAAACAGCAATGCGATGACCGCTTCAGTATTGAGTGGAACGCCGGAGTGCGTTTCGAAGAGACCACTGAATAGAAAGAGCAAAGCTGTACCGAAGATGTCGTGCCACAAAATGAGAGAAGCCGGGGCCGCGTACTTTGTTGCCCATTTCACAACGAGAATTTTCACACCAAGCGTTAGCCCGCTCAATGCGAGAATCAGATCCCCTCTGAGAGTCGGTTGATCCATTGCAGATGCGTGACCGGCATCTGCTGTGCTGACAAGAAGAATGACTCCGGCCCCTGCCAAGAAGAGTCCAAGCGTCTGGTACCAGCGAAGAAAGATCGTACGGATGATCAACGCCTCATAAGCGGCAACCCAGAAGACGTAACTGTTCACCAAAACCGTCGCGTGTGACGCACTCGAAAGCCCGGTTCCGAAGTTAAACGTTCCAATCTGAACAAACATCATACAGCCAAGCAGCAATGCAACTCCCCATTGCTTGCCTTGAAGAATGAGCGGTGATCCTTCAAGCGAACACCAGACCAGCATGAAAATCGCCGCTAATCCAAATCGAATCGCACCGACGAAAAGTGGTGGGTAGACATCGATGGCGAATTGATTCGCAACCGCCGTCCCTCCCCAGAGAACGACCGACAATAACGCCAGTGAGACCGAAACTGTCCCCATCGGCGCATGTGTCTCAAAGTTTGGCGGACCAACTGCGACCGTGGCGCGTGCTTGCTTCGGATTTGACGCTGTCATTGTGGTCGCTGTCTTCGCTTCAATTTTGTTCCCTCTCTTCCAAAGAGAGAGTGCAAGGAAAATCCAGGTTCAGCAAATCGATGTGAGTTGAGAAAGTAAACGGTCTACTTCTTCGGCGGTATTGTAGTGCAACAATCCGATTCGTAGAGTCCCGTTCGGCTCCAACCCGACAGTTTCTGTAAATGGCAGAGCATAGTGATTGCCAGCCCAGGTAAAGAGACCACGTCGACCAAGCTCTGCGGAAAGCTCCTGCGGCGTTTTCGAATCGTGTGTGACCGAAACCGTCGGGACGCGATGCTGCAATTGATCTGCTGCGGTGATTCCCCAGATTTTCAGCGATTCAATCTGCTGAAGACCTTCAATCAATTGCTTTCCAATTTCTTGCTCATGATGATTGATTGCCGAAAATGAGTTCTCAAGTTTTTCTCGCCGCGAAAGGTCTTGTCCGGTATCAGCAAGTGAACTCAGATAGTCAATCGCCGCGGTAACCCCGCAGATGCCTTCGTGGTTCTGGGTTCCGGTCATCCATTTTCCAGG
>DAOUPA010000211.1 GCA_030626405.1 Planctomicrobium sp. | reverse complement strand
TCTGCTTCGATTCTGCACCGTCCTTCCTCATCGACTACGAGCTCGTGCCACAGCAAGTCCTGCTTTGGTTCTCTCCGAAATCAAACGCCGCCCAAACTGAACCAATGTCGATGTCCAATCCCCCGAGTCCCTGAGGCATTCTTCTCCTTGACTATATCGGAACCAGAATCACAGATGTCGACCAACCACTCGTACGGGCACTGGGGAAGGTCAGAGCTGAAGTCAGAGTTAGATTTGGCAACTTACTATTGTTTTATTTGGGAGAGGGGAGTGGTTGGAAGGGAGCAATCGCTTGAATCCGCATTTCTTGGAGGCAATGATGAGAGCCAATTTTCATTGTAGCCCTTTGGATTTGGACGAATCGTGTCACATGAAGACCATACTCTGATTTGGATCATCTTGAATGGCAAAGCAGCCGCTGATCAAGGTTTGCGGAACGCTGTCGAGGTAATGCGTTCGCGTGGATATGCCATCGAGATTCGCGTGACATGGGAATCTGGAGACGCCGCACGATACGCAGTCGAAGCGGTCCAGAAAAACGTCGGCGTAATCGTAGCTGCTGGCGGTGACGGGACCGTTAACGAAGTTGTCACCGGGATGGTTCAGGCTGGCGAATCGCCCAGTTCAAGTCTGGGAGTCCTCCCG
Source organism: Planctomicrobium sp. (assembly GCA_030626405.1). Classification (GTDB taxonomy): domain Bacteria; phylum Planctomycetota; class Planctomycetia; order Planctomycetales; family Planctomycetaceae; genus Thalassoglobus. The sequence continues at coordinate 10,548 of DAOUPA010000211.1, read as the reverse complement.
TTTGGAACTGCCAACGACTTTGCTGTTGGTTGTGGTATTCCTACCGGCGATCCCTTAGCTGCTCTCGAATTGGTGACTTCACACGCTCCAAAACTCGTGGATGTAGGAGTCGTCAATGAACGGTGTTTTTTCAACGTTGCAACGGCGGGTTTTGGGGCCGAGGTAACAGTCCAGACGCCGGTCGGGATGAAACGTGCTCTAGGAGGAACTGCCTATTCGCTTCAGGCCTTGGTGATGGCCCTGAAGATGACAGCTTGGCAAACGCGTGTCACGATCGGAGACGATCAAGAGGAAGGAGCCATGATTGTGTTGGCAGTCGGCAATGGAAGGCAGGCCGGTGGTGGCTATCAGCTGACTCCACATGCAGTCTTGGATGATGGTCTGTTGGATTTGATGGTCGTACATGACGTGGAACTGACGCGAATTGGCGAGATTCTTAACGAACTCAACGATGCACGAAATCCGGCCAACTCGTTTGTGCATTACCTTCAGGCGAAATCATTCGTCGTTGAAACCGAAGAGCCGATTCAGATGAATCTCGATGGCGAACCGATTCGCAGTTCTCGTTTTGAATTTTCAGTTCTACATAAACGGATCCCGCTGATCGTCTCGGATGTCGATGATTCGCTTTTTGGGCCGAAAGGTAGTTAAATAACAGTGGCGGTGAATGAAATCATCTCCTGCAACTTGATTTCAAATAAAGATTAAAACGTGTCAGATCAAGATCGATCGAATAGCGAGTCCAGCGACACAGTTGAGGGCATTCATGGTCGGTTGCATCGCGTTCATACGACGTCCGGTGAATCGGGAATAATCGTTCGACAAATCCTTGACCCTCTAATGGTCGAGTTTCGCTTTCAGGACGCTTGCAAGATCATTTTGGGAGCATCGGTCCTGACGATTCCAGTTGCGTTCAATGAAGAGGTGTGGAGGTTAGGAAACCCTGGGTTTCAGTGAATGGCTACGTCGAAAAAACACAAATTACAGGTTAAACGGAGCAATGGTTATGAATCCGCAATCGACTGTGGAGTCGAACGATGTTGAAGGCAACAGCTCACATGCGTTGCAGATCTGGGTTCGGATTTATTTGCACGGACTTTTAGCGTTTATTGTTTTGTGCGCGATGGCATATGTTGTGAATTTACTTGTGCCATTTTTTGATTTTTTCGACAATCGCGGGGTCGCAGTAGCAATTTCAATCTTTATGATTCTCGCCGCTCCTCCTTTCGTCGGGTCGGTCGTAATTTTTGGGCTCTTGCCCTTCCTGGGCAAGAAGGAGGCATGGAGAGGAGTGACAGTCTGGGATGACCGCTTAATTTCAGAAGTCACCGAGGCACGCGGGCGAGCACAGATCGTTATCGTCGATTGGCCTGACTCGAACGTGCGGACGATGGGAGTACTGACCTCTTCTTTGGAAGCGGAGAACCCCGCAGAACAACTTGCTACTGTTTATATACCAACGGCACCTCAGACACGTTATGGCTATGTACACGTCATTCCATTGAAGAATCTCGAAATGACTGATTGGACGTTGAAGCAATGGCAGCTTTACCAGTTGTCGTTCGGATCGATCCATCCTGATCAGCTTCACGAGAGCGGTAAGGATCAGTGACTGGGATGGCGGATTCTCTGTCGAAACAGAGCTTCCGTTCGGATCGTTCGCTGCAAATAGTCCTCCCAGTTAAGGAGTCTCATTCATCCGAACTGTTGCTGTCGATAAAATCTTTAATATTGCCTTCCATTCGACGTCCCAGCCCGGAACCAATTGTCTCCAGAGGGTGGCGAATCTTTTCGCGGATTTTCTCAGCTTCGCTTTGAATCACTTCAACCCTCAGCTTGATTCGTTCGACTTCCCGTTCCACCTCCATGATCACTGCGATTCCAATGATCAGCGATAAGGCCATGACAGTGGAGATGCTCAGCACGCACCATTTGATCACTTCAATGGATTTGACCAATTTGGCAACGCCGTCTTCTTTCTCTTTTTGCTTCCGACGTTCGCGGCGGAGAGCGCTCTTTTGTTTTCGTTCAATTCGTTCCTCGTCCCGTTGAAGAAGGTGTTGAATCGCCTCACGCATTTCGGCATTCGTCATCGGTTTTTCGTCTGCCATTGTCCTACCCCAAGTGAATCGAATATCTACTACGAGAGCACATTTTGTATTGGTGTTCGCGTTCCGCCTCGTGGTCGTCAGAGTTTAAACTGCTGGGAACCATTTTATACGGACACAGGAAAGAGCAATCTGCTCTGGTCTAATATGTCACTTTTTTACCATACCCCTTAGACCAAAAGCAAAGATGATTTTTCTAGAACTTCGCCGAAAAGCTGTGTTTCGTTCGTCCAAATTGCATCAAAAAAAGACATTGAGGACGTTTAGATGGATTACACAGGAGCTTAGACTTCAGAGTTGACCAGCCCTTCGAGTGCATCGATGTATTCGCGGGCGTCAATGTCGTCGACAAGGTTAATCGCCTGAAAGTCGTCATCGGTCGTTACATAGCCGGAGGATAGCAGAAAAACTCTGGCACGTTGGTCACATCATCCAACGCATCGACGCTGCACTGAACTGAAGAGTCAAGTCAAAAAACGTTGAAAAAATGCCTGTATGTTTTACCACTTTCTGAGGCTTCTCAAGATCGAAGCGAAATCAGCCCAGATTCCGAGAAAACGTATGGAGTACTTGGGACGAATTCGCTGAAGCAGAAAACGTATGGGAAACTCGGACTCAAATCAATAAACGGTCGGTTCTTGGCTGAGCCAATTAACGTATGGAGTTTCTCGGACGTGCTGGCTGATTCATCTCGATCTGCGGAGAGATTTTGTGTTACGAGCGAGTTTGAGTTGATTCACGTTTTCTCAAACCCTTGCGATGAGGTCGATGATGCAAGGATTGCATATCTTTGAATCAGAGACCAAGACTGTCATCGACCTGGAGTCGTTCATCCCCCATGCTCAATACGATTTCCTGTCGATGGCTGCCGTGCACGGCAAGGACGTGATCTTCGTGAAAATAAATTCTCTCGCCCAGGTCGAGGCCATGCAGCCGAGCTTCGTGCAGACAGTTGTCTACCACGGCTTGAAACCACTCTCCGTCTCGGCCAATGACATTCACCCAGAAATCTTCGCCCCATCCTCTTGATGGGACATTCTGGTTCCCGCCGCTTCGACGCCTAGTGACGCGCGTGACTCGTTTTTTGTCTTCTCAAGGCTCTTTGCTCCCCGTGGGTTCGTTCATGCTTGGGAACTGCCCGACGAGATTATCGAATGCGTCTGCGAGCAATTTGCCGATATCGCAGGCGGGCGCTCCCGCCTAGGAGCGCCCACAACGACTTTTTCGATGAAGAAACTACTTCGCGTGCGCGGACTGAGCTTCCGCGATCCTCTTCTTCACTGCCCCCAAATTGAAACTGGCACCCTCTTGCATGGGCGGAAAGTCGATCGCCGTTTCCGCCAACTTGCCAACTGCCTCTTGCACCAGCACAAATCGCCAGAATTCGTATGCCCACCAGTCGTACGCAATCATCGATTGCCCGACTGTTGTGCGTTCGAAAGGATCGAGACGCAGGTTGACGATTCCTGGCCAACCCGCTTTGACCTTCGGTCCAAACCAGCCGTCCGGCTGTTGCAGGAACGTGTATTTGTAGTTGCCGACACGCGCAGCTCCTAAGGTGGTTTCAGCAAAGTACCAGAGCTCGTTGCGGGCCGACTTTCCACCTTTAGTCAGCATGTCCGTTTGGTCGTAGCCGTCCAGATGTACCTTGTAGGTTTTACCATTGAGCTCTTTGCCCTTTTTGAGCTGTTCGACGATGTTTGGATTCCCAGCCGCAGCCACAAACGTCGGGAACCAGTCCATCCCCGAAGCCACGCCATTGATGACCTGATTCGGCTTCACCTTGCTCGGCCAACGTAGAACCATAGGAACCCGGAAGCCGCCTTCTTGCACCATTCCCTTGGAACCCGCAAATGGAGTCTGGCCACCGTCGGGCCAGGTGAAGTTCTCGGTTCCGTTGTCGGTGGTGACGCCCACAATCGTATTGTCGGTGATATCGAGTTTCTCCAGATGCTCCATCACCGCGCCTACGATATCGTCGAATTGCGCCATGCCGGCTTCCTCAATCGTCCATTCGTTCTCAGAGTTACGCAGGCGCTCATACTTGTCACTGAGATGCGTGACGACGTGCATTCGGGTCGGGTTAAGCCAGACAAAAAACGGTTTACCTTCAGCGTGGGCCTTATCGATGAAGGTGAGAGTGCGGCTCAAGATCTCGTCGTCGATATCCTCCATGTTGTGCTTGATTCCTTTAGTAGGATGCGGCGGCAGCGGACCTTCGTCGACGATTTTCTGCTTGCCGACCTTGCCCCAACGCGGATCGACCGTCTCATCATCCTCGTTGGTCGCCCGGGAGTGTAGTAGGTTGCGCGGCCCGAACTTATCCTTCAGATCCTGCGGGTAGGCGGGGTGAAACGGGTCTTCCATGGCATCGAGGTGGTAGAGATAGCCGAAGAACTCATCGAAGCCGTGCACAGTAGGCAGAAATTCGTTCCGGTCGCCCAAGTGATTCTTCCCGAACTGTCCCGTCGCATAACCCATGTCCTTTAGCGCGGTAGCGATTGTCGGAGCTTTATCTGGCATCCCGATCTTCGCGCCAGCCTGCCCAACCGTCGTCATACCAGTGCGGATCGGAAGCTGGCCAGTGATGAAGTTGGCACGACCCGCAGTGCAGCTTGCTTCTGCATAATAGTCTGTGAAGATCACACCCTGGCGGGCAAGTTGATCGATATTCGGCGTACGCCCCGCCATCATTCCGCGGTGATAGGCGCCGATGTTCCACATGCCGATGTCGTCGCCCATGATCACAACGATGTTGGGCTTCTTGTCCGTGCGCCGCTGAACGGCTGCTGAAACTGCGGCAACTTCCTGATCGTTGGCGGCGACCAGCAATCCTGCCTTGAGGTCTTCTTGGCAACAGACTGACTTGCCCGGTAAATTCGATTCAGTAGGTTGGGGAGATGAAGGCCGACCGGGACTCTGTTGCACATTGTCAGCAATAGCTTCTGCAAGTGCGGTGCCAGCTTCCGCCGGCTTGCTCGACCCGAAGTCGGCATTGGCTGCCAGATAGCCCAGCAGCACGCCGCCTCCGACGAAGAATAGGGAAACGAGTTTGGTTCTCATTAGTATGTTCCTCACAGAAGAAAAAGGGAAACGTCACTGAATTGAGACTCTGAATGCGTGTGCGTTTAGATCGATCGGAGCGCCCGCTCACGCCGACAGGCCCGACAGATGTAAGATCATAGGCCAGATCAAGGCTGAAATGCAAAGTCGCAAACTCAAGATGTGCAATGGCTGCCGATCGGGCTAGTTGAAATTCTGGGCCGCAAGCATGCATCGACTGTGCGTTCTGATGCCGGTAGGCAACGATCTCGTCGATCCCGTGTTTTCTTCAAGAGTTCAAGACCACCGGTGCTGTCGAAAAACGTTGAGAAAATGCCTCTTCATTTTACCACGTTTTGAGACTTCTGAAGATCAGAGCGAAATCAGTCTAGATTCTCAAGAAACGTATGGCGTACTTGGGACAGATTCGTTGAGTCAGAAAACGTATGAGAAACTGGGACTGGAATCAAAAAACGGTGGGTTTATCGCTGTGCTATCAAAGGTATGGAATACTTGACACAGGCTGCGAGATGCTCTCTTCTTCTCCCATAGTGGCGTCACCATTGGTCGCATTAGTATGCTAAATGGTAGACGCAGCCAATTTTTTAAATGTAGCCATCAGACCGTAAAGTAATGAAACACGACCTATCATCAAGGAGTTGATCATGCTCTCATCTAATTTACTTTCTCGTCGCCAGTTTGTGCTGTTGGCGGCAGCCGCCACTGTTTCGAGCCCAATACTCGCACGAGGGGCGGAGAGTAAAGCTGGCTATCTCAACGGTCGCCTCTACAAAACTCTTAAAATTGGGATGGTCCGAGCTGGTAAGACGCTCGAAGAAAAGTTTGCGATCGCAAAGGAAGCCGGGTTCGACGGGATCGAATTGAACTGTCCGGGGATCAACGTCAAAGAAGTTCGAGCCGCCATCAAAGCGACGGGACTTCCGGTCGACGGGTCGGTCAACGCCGGGCACTGGTCGGTTCGCCACACAGACGCGGATGCCGCGATTCGTGCGAAGGCCCTTGCCAGTCTGCAGGAAGCTCTTCGCCAGACGCATGCTATCGGTGGAAACTCGGTCCTGCTTGTCGTTGGCAAAGGAAGCGATGGCCCGGAAGATGAAATCTGGAAGCGATCGATCGAGAATATCTCGAAGGCGTTGCCACTGGCTTCAGAACTCGGCATCCACATCGCCATCGAAAATGTCTGGAATCAGTTTTGCTACGACCACGACGGCGACCACACTCAGACCGCGGACAAGTTTGTGAAGTACGTCGACGAATTCCATTCTCCGTGGGTCGGCATGCAGTTCGACATTGGAAACCACTGGAAGTACGGCAGCATGGGCGACTGGATTCGGCAGCTCGACAAACGGGTTGTGAAGCTCGATCTGAAAGGTTTCTCTCGCGAGATGAGCAAGTTCACAAAGATCGGTGAAGGCGACCTGGACTGGACCGACGTGCGAAAAGCTCTTGCCGAAATCAAGTACACCGGCTGGGCGGCGGCGGAAGTAGGCGGAGGGGATCTTGAACGTCTGAAAGAAGTGTCCGCCAACATGGACCGCGTCTTCGGTCTCACGCCTAAAACCTGATGCAGGCGATTTTCGGTTCACTCTGAGCGGTACCATAAAACGTAAACTGTAAATGGGTGGTTTTCGGAGATTGCCGAAAAACGGTTGAGTTGGTTGTCGAGTTCTCGAAAATTGCTCTCAGAGTGACGACCATAGTTTCGTGTGTGAAAACAGGTGGCGAAGTCGTTAAATACAACACAACGCAGTTCAATCGTCTTTGATTATTGAAAATTTGAATTGACCGAAACATGATGACACCCTAGTCTTAATCGAAGTTGTGTTCCGATATTCTTTTCACGTAAAAGCATGCACCGAATTGTTTCCTCACTTCTGATTCTTCTTTTGCTGGTCAGCCAGAGCTTTTGTGCTGCACACTCGCATGTCGGAACGTCAGTTGCAGAACCAGAGGAACATTCGACACGAGCACACGTTCACTTGCACGGTGGCAAGCACCATCATGGTCAGCATTCACACCGGAAACACGAAGATTCTCGTGAAGAATCGCTCGCGATACAGTCTGGAAACGGTCCGGTGGATCACGACTCGAACGCTCTCTACATTTCAGAGACGACACTCGTCAATGATGTTAAGTCAGTAGAAGTCACCGATGCTGAATTGTCCGTCGCCTGCGTGTTTTACGATGAGTCGTGTAGGGTCGCTGGCTTGTGTTTTAGTATTGAATGTAACCTGCCGCCTCCGCTCAGCGGTCTCAAGTGTCCTCTCTATTTGCAGACACTCTCGATTCGCTGCTAAACGCCAGCCCGCAACTGATGAACGCGGTCGATCTCGACCGTGGCGACATTGGTTGCCTTCTCTTCCGGCGTGTTTCACTGCTTCTCCGTCGCGACGTTCTCGAAACGTTGCGTACCTCGTTGAAGTCGTGAAGCCTCTTAAATCTGAATTTCGTGCTACAGAGCTTTCCATTCGGTATGGCCACAATATGGTCGTGAAGAATTCGAGGTGTCCTTATGCAATTTTCTAAAATATTACGCTTGCTCACCGGAGTGGCCATTGTGTCAACTCTCGGTGCCGCTGCATTCTTCACTCACGAGACTTGGATACCCATGTTCTCGCGAACGATCGCTCAGTCAGATACTGAGGAAAGAGCCGCACCCGTGACGGAGCCGAAGGTGCTCAAACTCACTCCACAGGCTCGAAAGAATCTTCGACTGGTCTCGAAGCCCGCGATGCTACAGACGTACTGGCGAAAGATCCAAGTTCCCGGTGCGATTGTTGACCGGCCTGGATATTCTGATCGTGGAGTGACTTCGCCAGCAGTGGGTGTTGTCACGCAGGTACACGCCTTTCCTGGTGATACCGTCAAAGTTGGTGACCGGCTGTTTACTCTTCGATTGTTCAGCGAATACCTGCAGAAAACGCAGAAGGACTTCTTTAGTTCGGCGAGAGAGACAGAGTTCATCGAAGCGGAACTGAAACGGCTGCTTCCTCTTGCAGAGAAAGGCGGAATCCCCAAAACCAAGATCATTGACTTGGAAAATCAGCTCAGCCGGCAAGCTGCCATCATTCAGGGTCACCGACAGGACCTGCTCACACGAGGATTGAATCCAGACCAGATCGAAGGCATTGCCAAAGGTCAGTTCGTCTCAACGGTTGAGATCGTAGCACCACCTCTCGCGAAAAAACGTAGCAACGAGACGACCATTCAACAGACCGCGTTTCGCGTGCAGGACAGCCAGCAGACTGGATTCGCGTACGAGGTTCAGGAGTTGAATGCGGAGCTTGGTCAGCAGGTGCAGGCCGGACAATTGCTCTCGACTTTGGCAAATCACAGTTCGCTTTACATCGAAGGGCACGCATTCAAACGAGAGACACCTTTTCTTGAGAAGGCGGCACAAAACAGCTGGGGGATCATCGTTGAATTCGCTGAAGACGATCCGGCACACTGGCCTGAATTGGACCAGACATTTGAGATTCGACACCTCTCTAATGTCATCGATACCAAAAGCCGGACTTTCGACTTTTTCATACCGCTGATGAACCAGTCGCGTTCTTACATGAAAAGCGATGAGACTTTTGTGGTGTGGAGATTCCGGCCCGGTCAACGTGTCCGTTTGCATGTGCCAGTTGAAGAACTCAATGATGTGCTGGTGCTACCCGCGGCGGCTGTTGTTCGGGAAGGACCGGAAGCGTATGTATTTCAGCAGAACGGCGATCTCTTTAACCGCATTGCAGTGCATGTGCTCCATGAGGACCGATTGAACATTGTGCTGGCCAACGATGGAAGTGTGACGCCTGGAGTGTATCTCGCACAGAACGCGGCAGCATCACTCAATCGCGTTCTTAAGGCCCAAGCTGCCAGTGGGATGCGTGCCGACGTTCACGTTCACGCGGATGGCACCGTTCACGCTTCGCACTGAGGAAGACAAAATGTTAAACGCTGTTATTAGATTCGCTCTTCGTTATCGCATGCTGGTCGTCGTGATCAGTCTGGCACTGCTGGTGTACGGCACGTATCTCGGGACGCAGATGCCGATCGATGTCTTTCCGGATCTCGACCGTCCTCGCGTCATCATCATCACCGAATGTCCCGGACTCGCGACTGAAGAAGTCGAGACACTCGTCACGCAACCCATTGAAATAGCACTGCTCGGTGCCAATGGAGTGCAGGCCGTGCGAAGCCAGTCCACAGCCGGCTTGAATGTCATCTACATCGAGTTTGATTGGGACACCGAAATTCGTGCCGCTCGTCAAACCGTTCAGGAGCGTCTGATCACACTAGGCAGTGTGTTGCCAGATGGAATTCTTCCACAGATGACTCCACCCGCTTCGATCATGGGCCAGATCGTCGTCGCAGGTATCTATCGGCAGCAAGGACCAAACGAAGGCGAATTGTATCCGATTGGAAAAACCGGCTTGCTGGCAGAATTGGTTTCCGAAAATGACCAATCGACAAAGGTGTTGGTCTGGCAACCAATAGACAGGCACAAAGTAGGGACATGGGAGCCAGTGACCGTTGACGACGTGACATGGCACACGGATGCCAAAACTGAAAAAATCATCCCGTACGATAAAGAACGCCGAGTCACGATCACCATCGATGGTCAGCAGCACGATGTCACATTTCCGACTGAGGCATCGCGGCACATGTCGTTGCGGACGATTGCTGACTGGGTGGTCCGTCCACGAGTTCTGAAAGTGACTGGCGTTGCTGAAGTGTTCATTCTGGGGGGAGACAAGAAACAGTATCAAGTACGAATCGACCCAGCAGCGTTGCTGGAGTACGACGTCACACTGCAAGAGGTCGAGCAGGCCCTCAAAGAAAGTAACATCAACACCAGCGGTGGGTTTGCCGTTAAGGGTGAAACGGAGCGACCGATCCGCGTTCTCGGTCGATTGGGGCCGCAATCAGATCGCGTGCTGGAGGACTTGCGAAACATTCCTGTTAAGGCCGATGAAAAACGATCCGTGCTGCTCAGTCAAGTCGCCAACGTTGTCGAAGGGGCAGAATTCAAACGGGGCGATGGCAGTGTCAATGGTCGACCCGGTGTCGTCTTTACGATCGTGAAGCAACCGCATGTCGATACTCGCTCGTTGACGGATCGGCTCGAACAAGCATTGCAAGAAGCAGAAGCTTCGTTGCCTGCAGACATCGTCATTAACCCAGAGTTGTTTCAACTCCGAAATTTCATTGATCGTGGCATCTTCAATGTGGGTGAGGCACTGGTCATTGGTGCTTTTCTGGTGTTGATCATTCTCTTCCTGTTTCTCCTCAACTTTCGTACGACGTTCATCACACTGACTGCGATTCCCTTGTCGTTGGTCATCACCACGCTCGTGTTTCGATGAATGGGATACATTTCAGGAACGCATCT
>DAOUPA010000359.1 GCA_030626405.1 Planctomicrobium sp. | reverse complement strand
CTTCTCTTAGTTGTTCATTCGTCAAATGTTCTTTACTCGATCTCCAGTTTGCACCAACGATGATGTATGGAAGAAATCCTCTCAAGAAACGCGAGGCGTCACGATTCCTTTGCTCTTGAAGCATTTCATTCATCAACGCAATACGTTGTTGGGGATCAGTCGCTTCTTTTAATTTATCGCGCTGAAAAGGTTGTATTGTTTCCAGCCAAGCATGGTACTGATCCAAAGCTGATTTCAACTCGCCGGAACTTTGTTGATTGAGCTTTTGATGAAACGCATGGAGTGTTGAAATTTCCTGAGCGTCCATGAGCTGGTGCGCCTTGTAGTTTCGATCCAGTCGATCGCGCTCTGACTGTGTCAGAGATGCGATCGCTTGCCGGTTTTGGTCAAGGCGATCTCGAGTTGCCTGATCACCCTGAACCAAAAAAGGCGCAACGCCCAGTGAGAGGACTATCGAGAGAACGATCCAGGTGCGAACATTATTTCTACTCATGACTTGTTGCCTTTCGCATCTGATTCAGAAGTTCCTCACTGCGAGTGAGTTGATCGAGAAAATCAATGCTTTGGACTTCTTCGTAGCGATCCAGATTTCTCATCAACGGCAATTCTTCAGCCAGAACATCATCCGGTCGTTCGACCATTCGATTCGTGACGGCAAAACCCGCAACGGACGCAATCACCAAGGCAACAGTCCAACCGAGCAATACGAGAATTTTCTGACTGGTCTGAAACCACACTTGATCAGAAAGCGAAACTTTAACCCGTTCCATCTTGACCGTGGCAAGCGTTTTTTCGATGAAGTCCTTTGGTGCGTCTGGACGAGGTAATTCGTCGAGTAGATCATAGGTCTTTGAGAGTAGTTCAAGATCGTTTCTGGCGACCGAACTTTGAACAAGAATTGACTCAATCCGGCGCGTGGCTTCCTCGTTCAACTCCCCATCAAGATAGGCGGGAAGATTGTCGCGATCTTCGGACGATAGTCGTTGTAATTTTTCCATGATTCTGGAACGGGTTTGTTAGATCCCGATTCGGTTTAAATGGTGTCGCTTTATTTATCAACAATATTGGTTGTCAGGTCACATAGGTTTCCAAAACCTCTCGCAGATTCTCCCGAGCTCTGGAAAGGAGTGATTTCACTGCTTGGGTTGATAGCTCCATCGTTTCGCCGATGTCGGCGTAACTCATTCCTTCAAATCGATGTAATAAGACTGCCATACGTTGTCGCTCATTGAGGACAGTGAGCGCAGATTGAACTCGTTCCTGCATTTCCGTTTTATCCAACTGCCGCGTTGGCATCATCGCAGATTTTTCGGCAACGTTACTCTCTCCCACCTGGACAGCTTGCGACCCACTGCCCCCAACTTGAAACTGGACTTCTTTTTTCCGACCTTTTGAGCGACGGGAATTACTTGCCAGATTATTGGCGATCTGAAAGATCCAAGTCGAAAGTTTGGCCGTCGGTTCGTATCCCTGTTTCGCACGATAAATGCGAAGGAACACTTCCTGAGCAAGATCTTCAGCAAGAGCGGAGTCAGCAAACATACTGGTAAAAATTCCAATGAGACGGTTCTGAAACCGCTCCACAATTTGCGCAAAGGCACTATCATCGCCATCTTTGACCCGCAACATCAATTGCACGTCTGGATCGCGAAGGTATGGAGACGGACTCACTGTTGAGGTCACCACAACTGAAATTCAACTCGATATGTTTATATTGCCCACAGTATAATTGACACGTTTCTCACTGCATCATACCGCGAGTTAAAAAGTGTCACACTCTACTGAGAACAAACAGTTTTCTCTGGTAGGTTTCCCCGAAGCATCCAACCCCGCAAAGCCGCCTGAGTTTCGGTTATCCAATCACAGAAACATTTCGCACTCGCGGTAAAGCGAGACACAACTCTCCATGCTACCATGCCGCAAGGTCAAAAGAGTCACACTCTTTCGAGAACAGACTAGCGAATCGAACCCATTGCTGGCAATCTGAGTGCTTCGAAATGCTTTCTCTGTTACTGTTTTAGCGTTCCGAGGTAAATATTGTCGCATTCCTCACAAAATTGAGCCTGCGCGGCGGAATTCGACACCAAGTTTTTTTGCAAAAGTGAAATAGCATTCAAAAGTTCTCGAATCACTCGTTCATCAGGAAATTTTAAAATCCAATGTCGTTGAGCACGCTTCCTTTAAGTTATTGCACGAATGTCCATCCGGGAGAATCAATCTCCGAAGTCGTTCATGGTCTGACCGAATATACGATCCCTGCACAAAATCAGTTGGGACAAAAAATTGCTGCCGGCTTGTGGCTCCCCGCGTCAGTCATTCAGGAAATCCAAGGCTCTCCGGGACAGTTCGACCGACTCAACCAGACACTGATCGATGGCGATCTCGTCTGCTACACACTCAACACGTTCCCATACGGAAACTTCCACAGCGAACGTGTTAAGGAAAACGTGTACATTCCTGATTGGTCAACACCTCAGCGTCTCGAATATACGGTTGGTTGTGCGAAAGTATTGTCGAGATTGATGCCTGAGGGCGTGGAAGGAAGTTTGTCGACTGTTCCACTCGGCTTTAAGGGGTTGAGCCACGACGCTGCCTTTCTTGCAAACTGTATTGACCAATTGCTAAACGTGGCTGCTGAACTTGATGAAATCCACGACGACACTGGCCGCGTTCTCCGCCTGGCGATTGAGCCAGAACCACTCTGTGTTCTGGAAACAACGCCTGAAACCATCCTCTTCTTTAAACAGCTTTACGAGGTTGCTGCCAGCAGAAATCAACTCGACATCGCAAAACGGCACCTCGGAGTTTGCTACGACGTTTGCCATCAGGCGGTCGAATTCGAAGACGTTGCAAAATCCATTCGCGACCTTGTGGAAGCAGAGATTCGCATTAATAAAGTTCACATCACTTGTGCGATTCGCCTTGAATCGCCTGGGAATCGGCCCGAGGCACGCGCTCAGCTAGCGGAATTCGTCGAGCCTCGGTATCTACACCAGACGTTTGCACGCACAAGCAACGGGACGACATCCATAGTCGATCTTACCAAAGAGTTCTGCGAGAACCCCTCAGAAGAATTTTCCAGTGCCGATGAATGGCGTGTTCATTTTCACGTTCCGGTGAATGAGGAATCAATCGGGGAATTACAGACAACTCGTGATGATCTGAAGCGAGCAATCCAGACCATCGCCGATCTTGAATATGCTCCACATCTTGAAGTCGAAACCTATACCTGGAATGTTCTTCCAAGCCAGAAGAATATCGGGGTGGTCGATGGACTTGTACAAGAACTTTCTGCAACGCATCAATTACTTGCTGAAACGTAACTCGATAGTCTTGCCGTACCGTTCGTCGCACACCTGAAAAGGTGCGGATAACCGCGCATAAAAAAACAGTCGAGCAATTGCTCGACTGTTTAATGAATTCATTTCGCACAGCTGACGAGTCATCCACCTGTCGACTAATCGTCGCTGTCGTCGTCTACCTTCTTTTTCTTCTTCTTACCTGAGACGACCTTGAAAACGCGAACCTTTGGCAAACCGTAGGGGCTTTGGTCATCAGTCCAGCGGTCCTGCTCCTGCAGTTTCTCGATTCGCTCCGCGCGTTTCAACACATTTCGTGAACGTGTTAATCGTCCGCCGCCTTTGAGACTCTTGTCGACACTCATCGTAAGTTCCGGATATTTTGTAGTTTAGGGCAAACTGGCAATGCCCGATTCTGTACCAATTTCAACAAGCCGCGGAGTCTATCGGATGATGACTCTCAAATCAATTGGTGAGATCAAGAATTGTCCACTGTTTGGGAAGGATTTCCCCTGCAACCTCCTGTGAAGTTACTTCTTAATCGGAACACAAACACCATTCTCTCGAAAGCAGCCTGTTTTGAGAAATCGTGTCGACGCATCTATGGTTTTCAAATCCTCGATCATAAAGGAGTGCAGCGCCGGAATCGTTTTAAAGTCTTTAGCCCCAGGGAGTTTAGTGCTTGCAACGGAAACCGTTCCATCATCGTCACCCGGGATGAGTGGGTTCCAGCCTGTGTTCGTCCCTTTCGCCCCTGCAATGATCCCAAACTCGAAATCGGGGGTCGGGAGTTCCGCAATTGCTCCGTCCTGATCTTTCACCAGTTCCTGACCAGCAGGACCAAAAACCCACTGATATGCCAGGTTTTTCTGCATGACATTTGCCATTTCCGCACCTAAATTGGGTGTTGCGACCATGACCAAGCGGCCAATACGCTTGTCATAATTGGCTTTGTCCCGTTGCAAGTAAGCACGAACCAGCAGTCCCCCCATGCTGTGACAGACCAGATCGATCTGGTCGATCCCCTCCAAGGAGTTGATGGTTTTGGCGAGATAATCGGCAGAATCTGCCATTGTCATCCGTGTACTGGGGTAATCGAAACTCACCACGGTATACCCTTCGTTCTCCAAAACCGTCTTCATTTTTGCAAACGATTTGGAGGAACGAATAATCCCGTGGACCAAGATGACTGCCTTCCCACTCATGCGGTCGAGGTGCTTTTTTGCTGAGATTTTAGCCAACTCAGACTGGCACTCCTTGAGTGTTCCCCATGTGCGTCGAACATCATCTGGATCGAGCAATCTGTGGTGTTTTGTCAGCACGTTCTGCTGGATGCGATACCCATGAAAAAACTGGACGTCCCCCCAAAATTGGCGACCTCCCATGGTTTTTATGTCGATTTGGAACTTCGGAAGCTTCTTCGGCATGACCGTAAATGAACCTTGATCGAAGAGTGAATTCTCTTGAGGAGTATCTTGCGCGAACAGAACCCAAGGAGAGACCAACAGACTCCCGAACACCAAAGCAATTTTCATTTTCATTTGCACACGACTCCCCTGACAGACAGCCAATTGGCGTGATTGATGATGGAAACTCACGCCAATTCTAAACAATTCTGCCATGACTGGCTCGTGAATTCTGATAGGAAACTCCTACAATTCAGTACTTTTCTGGTCATCTCCGGGTCAAAACTGACCTTGTTTGGTTCGAACTCTCTGGATAAGACCCAACCCCTTCCTTATTCCTCATGTCCCAGAATTCAAATCCTTTCTGTCCAGTCACTCCGCGAATGCGATGGCTACTCATCGTCGGATGCGGTTGTGTACTTACCGGATTTTTCGCAGCGTCGAAGGTTGATCCAGACCCACGAGGGTTTGGGACTCATCAACAATTCGGCTTACCTCCATGTAGTTTTCGTCAATTTTTAGGAATCCCCTGCCCCAGTTGTGGCGGCACCACGTGTGTCTCACATTTTGTACGCGGTCAGTGGGTACATTCGATTAAGTCAAACGTTGCCGTATTTTGTCTGGCGGCCCTTGGCCTGATGTACCTCCCCTGGTCGTTAATGAGCATCTGGAAAGGACACCTCCTGGGTGTTGTTTCACTGTCGCATTTGTATTTAACGATCTCCATCAGCCTGAGTCTGATCGCAGTCGTTCAGTGGATTTGGCGACTCGTCTAGTGTTGTTTGAAATTAGTCAATTATCGACTGCTCATCACAAAGCATGACGCTTTGTTGTGACGTGAAGGATCACGAAATGAAGGCGGCAAAGCAAATTCAGAAACGTTCCAAATACGCATTTTCTGCGATATTGATGGTCTGTCTCTGCTTGGTAGCACTCACGCAATCTGGTTGCTTGAACTCACTCGTGATGGCAGGGAAGGTACTCATGGGCGATCCCCAGCAACCTTCCGGGTTTGAGCTTGTTACGGGTATCTCTCTCAAAGAAGAACAAAAACGAGTTCTCATTCACTGCTCCGCACCGTCCTATCTCTCCGACGACTACGACACATTGACCTCTGATGTTCAAGAGGAGTTGATCCGACGAATGCGTCGACGAGGCTTAGCTGTCATGCATCCAGACGCAGCCGCAGATGTCTTGGACGATTTCGCTGGTCACTTCGATCCAAACCTGATTGCCTCAAAGCTCGATGACGTCGATTACATCTTCCACATTCAGTTCGACAAATTCAGCTACCGAGAAGACAACAGCCCGAATCTGTACAGAGGGAGAGCCTCTGGCATCATTGTTGGACATGAAGTTCGCGGTGGAAAATCGGGGCGACACTCGGTCAAAGTGTATGACCAGGGGTTCAGCACGACACACCCAAGCGCCCATCCAATTACTGTCGATCAAATGCCCAAGACTGTTTTCATTCGCCGGTTCATTGATCGAATTGCAGATGACCTGGGCAATACTTTTTACAACGTGCAGTCGAGCAGTTTGTTTGTTCAATAATTCAACGATCACCTTCGTCCCCTTTCTGAAAAGCTCAGATGAAGATATCAAATAAAATTCGTAACGACTCACCCGGAAGTAGTTTGTTCAGTCGACTACGTTTACTGATGACCGTGCTCGTCGTCTGCGTGTCGATCTCTGGGTGCCAACAATTCGTGATCATCAGCTACCTGTTGCATGGTCCTCCATCGATTGAGCCTGATTTCGATGCCGAAACGGGCGAATCAATGTCTATTCCGGAAGTGACTGTCGCAGTCATTTGCTTCACTCCAACCGAATTGAAATGGAAGTTTCCTCAACTCGACGAGCAGGTTGCCACTCATGTTGCGTTTCGATTGGGACAGAACCACATCGAGATGATTCATCCCGATTACGTAAAAGCCTGGGTTGACGAACATCCCGATTGGGAAAAAGCAGAGGAAATCGGAAAAGCCTTCAAAACGGATTACGTCATTGAAATCGAACTGGCAGACTTTTCGTTGTATGAAGGGTCGAGCACCACTCTTTACCGAGGGCGAACCGAAGCGTATGTGCATGTCATCAAAATCGATGAAGATGGTTACACAGATCGCATTTTCTCCAAAGAAATCGACTTCGCATTTCCAACACGCGTGCCACGTTCCTCGTACGATCAATCACTCGGAGAATTTCAAAAAGAATACCTTTCACGCCTGAGCGAAAAAATCGGGTGGCTGTTCTATGACCGCTTCCATGGTGACATGATCGGTTGGGCAAACTGACGACAGCCGTCATTTTCAACGAATGGTGTTGATCAATGTCGGTGACGAATGTCTGAATTCCTGAATGCTCTGTGGAGCGAGCCGTGGTGGGTTTTCGATCCTGAAACTGCTGGCTTCTGGGGACATCTCTATCGTGG
>DAOUPA010000677.1 GCA_030626405.1 Planctomicrobium sp. | reverse complement strand
ATTGCACCGCACGCGGTCCGGCACCCCAGGCAACGAGTGGCTTCAGCCAGTCGGGAGCTTCGTCAAGGTTTGGTCGCGTTCGCCGTACGAGGTCGACGGCAAATTCATAGATGTGCTGCGGGACTGGAACACGCCGAACGAGTTCTTGATATTTCTGAACGGATTCACCATCCAGGATTGATTGCAGTTGCGGAAGCTCTCCGCCTGTTGTCGTTCGGGCGATGTCGATTTCTTCGGAACGAGACGGGTAGTCAACATGAATCAGAAACATAAACCGGTCGAGTTGAGCTTCCGGCAACGGGTACGTCCCTTCCTGTTCAACCGGGTTCTGAGTGGCAAGAACAAAGAACGGAGGTGAGAGAGCATAGTGACGACCGACGACTGTCACCTGGTGTTCCTGCATCGCTTCGAGCATTGCGGCTTGAGTTTTGGACGGTGCCCGGTTGATTTCATCGGCAAGAACAATGTTGGCAAACACGGGGCCTTTGACGAATTCGAACTCACGTCGTCCTTCAGGAGTTTCCTGTAAAATGTCCGTACCTGTGATATCCATAGGCATCAGGTCGGGAGTGAACTGAATGCGGCTGAAACTGAGCGACATCGTTTCGGCAAGTCGGCTGACCAGCAAAGTTTTCGCTAGTCCTGGAACACCCATCAAGAGAGAATGTCCTCGCGCAAACAGACACATCGAAATCTGTTCAATCACTTTGTCCTGACCAACGATCACCTGTGCTAACTCACTCTTGAGTTTCGCGAAGACACCACGAAGTTCATCGATTGCCGCGACATCGTCTGAGTGAAGTTCTTGATGTTTTTCAATTGTCGAAGACATTTTTATCCTGTTCAAACATCAAAGGATGTCTGTTTCGCAAATAGTAATTCGGTAAATGGTAAATTCCCCAGTGAGATTCGAAGAAATCAGTCGGGAATATGAATGTTGAATTGACCTTGGTTTTGCATATTAATTCTGACCATTTGCCCGTTAATGGCAAACTGACCTTTGAGAGCGTTCCATGCAATCATCTGTTCCGGATCGAGAATTTCTTTCACATCCGCTTCGTCCAATCGCGTCGTTGCAATTGCAACGAGAACCACCTCGTACATGTATTCATAACCGGGCATGTCGCTTTTCGGAAGTTTCTCACTGAGAACTTTTTCGAATTGATCTCGTTGCTCCGATGTTAACCAGAGTTCCCGGTCGAGCAGCGAAATAATGTACTTCAATTTTCCCGCACGTTTGTGATTCACTTGCTTCTTTGTCGAGGCTGTGGAATCGACTCCCATCTCAGAGAGCGTATTCTTCCACAAGTCGTGCTGTTCAATCACCTTTGTGGAAGGGACAGCAACGCTAAAACCGAAGTTTCCATTGCCGAATTGCTGCTGGTTCATCCTTTCTTCCCACTGCTTCAAGTTCATCTTTGCAGACTTCTTCCAAGTCTGCATGCAGTAGATGATGGTCCCTTTTGCTGCAAGCTTCAGATGGTGAACATCTTTGTCAGAAAGCTTAAACTCTTCCGCATAGTATTCGATCCGAACATTAGCTGCTTGCGTTAAACGAATCGCCTGTTGCTTGAGTGACTCATCGAGCGCCTTGTACCATCCGTCGACGCCCTCGTTCGACATGAAAGTGATGTATCGTTCGCTACGCGCACCTGACTGATGCCCTTTCTGGACACGTTCCCAGCGATCTCTTTGTGCTGGACTCAAGACATCGAGAATCGAGCCACTCAGGATATTCTGGGGCGATTTGTACTTCAAATAGTAGGTCTGGTTGGTCAAAGAGTAGAGAGTGTCGTTATCGGAGGAGAGTCTCTCTTCAACCTGCTTCGCCACAATCGGGCGTTGCCTGGAAGTGAAGAAAAGTTCTTCGTCCAGAATATTGACAATCCGATCTTTTTGGGCTGCACAAATTGACGCAGTCCGCTTCTCATTGGCAGTTGCGAGTCGTTCCTCTTGATCGTCGGTCAAAATCTTCTCGATTTCCACGTACCATTCACTTCCTGCGAAAGTCGATTTCGCAGCTCCGTCTTGAAACGTAAACTGAACGGGAGCATAATCAGCGAATCCAGTGCGCCGGACATTGCTATTTTTGTGGCGTTCCTGTGAACCTTCGATTCGTTCAGCAACGAGTTCGTCATACTTCTGGCTTTGCCCGTCTTTCAGTGCACAAACTCTGTGAATCCAGACCTTCTGTGCGACAGCAAAGGCTTCGAGGCGCTCTTTACGTTTCTCCATTTCTTTTTCTGGAGGAGCAGGGAAACGCCTTGCTGGCTGAAGAATCGCCGCTGGCTTAACTTTCTTTTTTTGCCCGGTGATCCCACGAAAAACGTCTCCCAGAAAATCGGAGAAATCATCGAACGCAGCGGCTGGTTGTGCAAACGTATTGCCGAGCAGAGAGATTGCGACAACGAAGAAAAGGAGCCGAGCGAAATAAAGAGACCCTCCCCGACAACAGCGGACTCCAGCCCGATGGATGTATTGTGAGTCAGCTTTGTGGCTCAAGTGGTTGATATAAGTTCTCAAATCTTAAGGGAATCGCTGTTCAGCAAGGGTATCCTCTGAGAACTGTTCTTTCCAGTAAGGTTGATTCTTTCAAGAATCAAACAGTTCGTCTTGTGGTGACCCTCATTCATATATCGCTTCTCAATCAAAAATCATGCAAAATCACCCAGTTCTGGAATTTGATTCGGTGGCAACGGAAATTTCTTTGAATGAAATCATCCCTGAACACGACAAACCGATGGAACTTCTGAACTCGTCAAGCCGTCACTCTACGAGAAAATCACGACAAGTGTGAAGAAATAATTCGCGTTTTTGCGCTTCCTTCCGTAGTCCTTTGGTCAGAATCGAATTCCAGATAGTGTTGAATTTGTGAAAGTTGCCTGTGAGTATTGACGTTTCCAATGACATATTGTTCCCGCTGAAATTGGTAATTCACCGATTCTTCTGGCGGTATTCAGAAGTGTTGGATATATTTTGTGGGAACGATAAGTAAAGATTGT
>DAOUPA010000445.1 GCA_030626405.1 Planctomicrobium sp. | reverse complement strand
TCAAGCCCAGCGGCTTGCGATTTCAACAAGGATGGCAAACCAGATTTACTGGTCGGTGCCGAAAACGGACGGCTGTACTACGTCGCCCATGACGATTGTCTCACTTACTCCAAAGACGAACTGACTGCCGCGAAACCAAAAGCTTCTGCAAAACCGAAGTTCCCTGGCTTCGTGAGTGAAGAGTTCGTTTACACCAAATCCAGTTTCCCAGAATGCCACGCCTCAACGTTGTGTGAAACAAATCGTGGGCTTGTTGCAGCGTGGTTTGGAGGCACGAAAGAAGGAAAAGATGACGTTGGAATTTGGGTCAGCTACCATGATGGTTCACGCTGGTCATCTCCCAAACAATGGGCGGATGGTGTTCAGCATGATGGGTTGCGTTACCCTTGCTGGAATCCAGTTTTGTATCAACCACCGGGAGATGCACCAACGCTATTGTTCTTCAAGGTGGGGCCGAACCCACACGAGTGGTGGGGCGAAATGATGGTCAGTTACGACCGTGGGCGTACGTTCGTTGAGCGACGACGACTTCCAGAAGGTATCGATGGACCGGTTCGCTGCAAACCGATTCTCCTCTCCGATGGCAAGACGCTGCTGTGTGGTTCATCAACAGAACACGACGGCTGGCGCATTCACTTTGAATCAACACAACTCGAAAATGGTCAGCCGAGCGGAACCTGGAATCGCGTTGGTCCGATCAACGATGGCAAAGAATTCAACGCCATTCAGCCGACGTTCCTGCAGCATGCAGATGGTCGATTACAGGTACTCTGCCGCACAAGAGAAAGTGCGATCACCAGCAGTTTCTCCAAAGACAATGGGAAAACGTGGTCAAAAGTAGAAGCCATTGATTTACCGAATCCGAACTCCGGTATTGAAGTGGTCACGCTCAAAGATGGTCGACACCTGATGATCTACAACCACCTCGGAAGTGGGAAAACAGGTTGGGGACGACGAGGATTGTTGAACCTTGCGATTTCAAATGATGGTCTCAAGTGGCATAAAGTCTGTGTGCTTGAACAAGAAGAACGTGCCGAATTCAGCTATCCGGCGATCATCCAGACAGACGATGGACTCGTTCACATGACCTACACCTGGAAGCGACAACGCATCAAACACGTTGTTGTCGATCCGACCAAGCTTGAGACCGGAGCCGTTCTCACGAAGGAGCATTGGCACGGAGAGTGAGGAAATTCTCAGACCATTTCTCGTGTGCTGGGTAACGCAAAAAGCTCACTCAGACCACAGAGGATTTTCGACCACATCAGTTGAACATCGCGTAGATAGTTTGAACGGAAAAGACGACGAATGAATTCTGAACTTCACACGACCGACCTCGTCGTTCTTGTTATCTATATGGCGAGTGTGTTCGGGCTGGGTTGCTGGTTTTCCCGTAAAAGCAGCAACACTCAGGAATTCATGGCGGCTGGTCGTTCGATTCCTGGCTGGGCCGTTGGACTTTCGATCTTTGGAACTTACGTCAGCAGCATTGGATTTCTCGGAAGCACCGGGAAGGCCTTCGGCAGCAACTGGAATCCGTGGCTCTTCGGGCTGACGTTGCCGATGGCAGCTGTGATCGCGGTGAAGTATTTCGTTCCGTTTTACCGGAGTAGCGATGAGATTTCGGCGTATGCCCATCTGGAAAAACGCTTCGGTCCCTGGGCGAGAACATATGCCATGTTTTGTTACTTGCTCACGCAACTGGCTCGGATCGGGACAATTCTGTACCTCGTCGCACTGGCACTTGCTCCTCTGACTGGTTGGGATGTGAAGACGATTATCTTGGTCACCGGCTTGTTGGTCACAGTTTACACGCTACTGGGTGGAATCGAAGCTGTCATTTGGACGGATGTCGCTCAAAGTATTGTCTTGATTGCCGGAGCGATTTTGTGTGCTGTCAAACTGCTGACAGGCATGCCGGAAGGACCGGGGCAACTGTTCGAAGTTGCCAATGCAAACGAGAAATTCAGCCTCGGGAGTTTCAGTCTGAATCCGAAAACCTTGACGATGCCTGATCCGACATTCTGGATGGTGCTCGCTTACGGATTGTTCATTAACGTACAGAATTTCGGCGTCGATCAGAGTTTCGTACAGCGTTACATCACAGCGAAGTCAGATCGCGATGCGACGTTCAGCGTATGGTTGGGAGCGATTCTGTTCCCGCTGGTTTCCGTTCTGTTCTTCTTCATTGGAACAGGCCTGTTCAGTTTGTATCACAGTGATGCGGAACTGCTGAATGAAGTAAAAATGCAGGTCGCCGAAACGAAATTGATACAAGATGGTGAACCGGTCACTGAAGCTTCAATCGCAGCCAAAGCAGCCACGCTTGAGCCTGCCGACATTGGCGACAAAGTTTTGCCGCACTTCATTGTTCGCAAACTTCCAGCCGGACTTGCCGGGCTACTGATCGCAGCCATTTTCGCAGCAGCCATGAGTAGTATGGATACAAGCCTCAACAGTTCTGCCACTTTAGTTCTCTGCGATATTTACAAACGGTACTTCCGTCCTGATGCTGGCGAGCGAGAATCAATGACGGTGCTGTATGCCTCGACTTTTGCGTTCGGCATCGTCGGCACATTCACGGCACTGGCGATGATTCGTGTGAAGAGTGCCTTAGATCTCTGGTGGAATCTTCAGGGAATATTCACTGGCGGCATGTTGGGGCTGTTTCTTTTAGGGCTCATCTCCAGACGTGCTCGCAATCCGCAAGCAATTGTTGCAGTCACCGCTGGAATCATCCTCATCCTTTGGCTGTCGTTTTCGACCACAGATCTCTGGCCGGAGTCGCTGAGCGGCTTATCTAATCCACTACATTCACATATGACCATTGTTCTGGGAACGAGTTCGATTGTTCTGGTAGGAGTGCTGGCTGCACAGTTCTCTTCTGGACACAAATCAACGAGTTGAACTCTAACATTTAGAAAATCGATCAGATCACTATGCCCCAAATTCTGATGCCGATCGGTGATGGCACCGAAGCACTCGATACGTTTCATGCCTATTACCGACTACCTGAAGACGACTACGAAGTGGTCGTCGCTGGCCCGGAAGCTCGGCTCTATCACACGGTCCTCCACGAAATTCCGCCTAACCCGGCAGTCCCTTGGGATATCATTGAAGAACGTCCTGGGTACCATTTGCAAGCCGATATTGCCTTCCGAGATCTGAATGCAGACGACTACGCCGGAGCGTTCATCTCGGGTGGTCGGGCACCAGAATACATTCGCTACGATCAAGACATGTGTCGAGTTGTTCGGGAGATTGCCGAGGCTGGTAAGCCGATCGCATGTTTATGTCATGGCATCGAAATTCTGTCTGCTGCCAACTGCATTCAAGGAAAACGCTTCACGACGGTTCCCAAGTGTGCCATGGACGGTGAACAAGGTGGCGCGACATACGTCGATGAAGATGTGGTTGTCGACGGTCTGCTGGTGACCGGACGCGGGTATCAGCAAAACATGGAGGTTGTGAAAGAATTCCTGCGAATGTTGAAAGAGACAGCATGACCAAAATGAAACTTTCCGTCTCGTGTCGCATCGCCGAAGGCTTTCTCTCAAAAGAGGAAGCGAGCATGTCATTCGAAGAACTCGCGGATCTCGCAGTGGCGACGGACTATGACGCGATTTGTATGCGAGCATCTCAGGTCGGTGTACAATCGTCTCGCGAAGAAATTCGCAACGTCCGTCGAATTCTCGATGACCGTGGACTACACGTCACCATGATCTCAGGTGACTTCGACATCGTTTACAACAACGAGCGAGGTCCAAACTGCCTGCGTAACATTACTCCGTACCTGGATCTAGCGGAAGCTCTCGGTGCGCCGATGATTCGTGTTTGCATCAAACAACAAGAAGACATTGCCCATGCAAAAAATGCGGCAGATCAGGCCGCGGAAAAAGGGTTGAAATTGGTGCATCAGTGCCACGTTCAAAGCTTGTTCGAAACACTCGACGACATCGAAAGTCGACTTGAAGAAATTGATCGTCCGAATTTCGGTCTGATCTTCGAAGCGGCAAACCTCGAACAGTGTGGTCAAGACTACGGTCTGTCAACAATAAAGCGACTCGCCCCCTGGATCGAAAACGTCTATTTGCAAAACCAGCGCATCAGTCCGACCGGTGCAATTACTCTCGATACGTGGTGTGCCGGTCCAGTGTCAATCGACCTTTGTGAAATCCACGAGCAAGGCGGAATCGACTTCGTAGAGATTTTCAACGGTCTGAGCAACATTGGTTTCGATGGTCCCGTGACGGTGCATCAATCAGCACCGGAAGACAATAGCCTCACCGCACTTGGTGCAGCGACACCTACAGTGGATTACTTGAAGAAACTGACAGCAGGAAAGTAGAACGCAATTCAGCGGAGTTCAAAAACCTTGAACATAGTTGAACAAGAGATTTTCAGGTTGAAACTCGCAGCGGGTAGTGAAACGTCGAACTTTGAAATGACCGATTTTCAGCTGTCGACAGCGCAGGAGCCATCTTTCCGTGTCACGAATCCTTTCATCGCAGACCACGATCCCGGTTCTTGTGGTTATTCCGCGGGGTACAAAAACCTTGAACACTTTTTAACAGGAGAATTGCAGGTCGAAACTCGAACGGAGGATTGAAACGTTGAACGTTGGAATGAAAAGTTTCCAGCTGTCAACAGCACAGGAGAAGTTTTCCTGTGTTACGAATTTTATCAGCGCAGACCGCGATCCCAATTGACCACCTCTTTTTACTTTGAAGAGACTTCAAGCAGCCCGTCGCCAGTAGTGTTTCAGCAGTCCACCAAGGCGAGTTGAACAGGCAACGTCCTTCAGCTTGATGGCCTGCACTTCTTCCGGGTGTTCACTCCAACTCGGTGGCAGATTCTCTCTCGCCGAGTGACCACGTTCATTGTTGTACCAGTCCTGGGCTTCGCGGCAGATGACTGCGAGCCGAGTCTCTCAACTGAGACGCGAGTTGCTGGAATCCTGGAACGAGTTTCAAGGCATTGAAGTTTCGTACTGAACTGATGAAGCCAAAGACGCTGCTGCGTTCATCGTCCACCAGTTCACTCACTGGCCACAGGGATTCCTCGTCGAACCGGAAACCACAGTGAGAACACAGGCCAGGGAACGTGTTATTCTCAATGAGTTTACAATCAATTGCTACACTTTATCCTGAGGAAAGCACGGCGGTTTTCCAAGATGAAGTTTTCCATGTTTCGTCCGGTAAACTTTGAATTTGGAACTCAGCCAAAATGTTGCGTTAGGCGTCGTCTCGGGGAGATTTCTGGTCACGATCCGAACCATGCCCTCGATCAGCGACGCTCTTTGGCCGAGGGTATTCGTCGTGAATGGTACTCGTTCGTTGCACATGACTGTTCGGACTCTGCAATGCAACCTAAGTCGATGCAGATGGCAATCAAGACGGCATCGAAAGACCTTCGATGACTGCTCAATGGCGCACGTCTTTTCGATAGCGCCCTGGCGTGACTCCGACGCGATCACGGAAGAGGTTGGCGAGATGCTGGACTGACGACAAGCCTGTTTCACTGAGATCCCTTGAGCAATGACAACTTCAATCTCTCGAAGCTTGTGGATAATCTGTTCAATTGTGTAACGCACCTGAGGCATTCTTCC
>DAOUPA010000125.1 GCA_030626405.1 Planctomicrobium sp. | reverse complement strand
TCGAGTGGTTTTCGCAGTTTTGGGACAGTCGAATCGTCGATACAGGTAGCGGCTTCATCAGCCCGGCAGGTCCAGCGCTCCCGACAACAGGACTACCGAACGTACTCGCCGTGCAAGCGATGTTCCCGGTCACTTCACGAGATGAAATGCTCGGCCGCATGGGCGATGTAGACGTCAACGGTATTGAAAACGAAATTGCATTAAAGGCCGACAGCGATCTAGATGGGATTTGGGGCGCACTTATGGTTCGCCTCTTATCCATCCCGGGTTACCAGGAATTATTTTCAGCTGCCTTTCCAGATAAAGATCTAGAAAATCCAGAAGATTGGGGATTTGAGAATGCCGCAGATGCAATCGCAGCGTTCGAAGCAGATGCTTACACATTTCTTGACAGTCCGTGGGACAAATATGTGGCAGGCGATGACAACGCGCTTTCAACAGCGGAAAAACGTGGTGCGCTTTTGTTCTTTGGAAGTGCGAACTGTTCGAGTTGCCATTCGGGATCACTGCTGACTGACCAGCAGCATTACAACATTGGCGTGCCGCAACTTGGTCCAGGCAAAGGTGACGAGGCACCATTGGACCACGGTCGTGGTCGCGAGACCGCAGACGTTGCGGACTTGTTCCGATTTCGAACCCCACCTCTTCGAAATTGTGAAATTACTGGGCCATACATGCATAATGGTGCCTTTAGCGACTTGGAAGAGGCCGTACGGCATCATGCTTCCCCGCTGATGTCACTATTCACCTACGACCCCGAAGAGCAACTCGACCAGATTGAGATTCGCGATACTTACAGTCCAGCAAATCAGTTGACGATGGCAATTGGGATTGAATTCGACAGCTTGCCAGGTCACCTGTCGAAGCAGCAAATTCGGGACATCGTCAAGTTTCTCAAAACGTTGACCGCACCTCACATTCAAAAACGAATGAACGCAACAATTCCGGATTCAGTACCGAGTGGTCTGCCACTGGACAATTGACCGAGTCACCGGAGTCATCTGGATTCCGAGGATAGATTTGCGTAACGCCTGACTAGAAAATCCCCCGATGGAACTTTTCCATCGGGGGATTTATTTGTTGTAGTGAGAACTCCCTGTGAGATCACTTCACTTTCGTCAACACATATTCTCGCTTCGGCGGTTGGTTCATCTTGAAAATTTCATCTTCGAGGGCTTTCGCGTTGGCGTTGTGTTTTTCGACGCGCTCGTTGAGGCCTTCGATTTTCTGTTCGAGGGATGCAAGTTGTTTTTGGATTTGTTCGTCATTCGGCGCAGCCTTTGCCCCGCGCAAAGTGCGGGCGTATTGTTGGAAGCTTCGCCACTCATTCCGCATCGGACGCACGGCAGTGTCGTTGCGTTCCTGGTTTTTCATCGCAACTGCCAGAGCTTGCTGGTACTGCGGAGTCTTGGCGTTGCCTTGCAGTTCGATGTGCCTGCCGAGGACATCCGAGCTGTATGTCCCGACCTTTTCGCCATCGATGGTCAGGTCATATTTGCCTGGGGCGAGGCCGTGAATTTCCAACTGTTCACCACTGAGGCGATGCCCTAGTTTCGTGAGCTTCACGCCGTCGGCAGCATCTTCAGGCAGCACCCACGGGAGTGACTTCGCTTCCCACTGAAATGAAATTCCACTCTCGGTTTCGGTTAACTCGGTGAGTTTCCCGCCCGACGCTCTGCTTGCCCACTTGCCATTCGTTCCCTTTGAAATACGAATCGTCGAAACACGACGTGCGAGCCCAAGGTTATCGACCATCGCGGTTGCCATCACAACTTGTCCTGATGCACCAGGGTGAACCGCATCGGCAATCAGAGTGAAGTTCGGGTCAGTTTTACGTTGATTGAAAGTGATCTGATTGAGCGGTCCCCACATATCGACGAAGCCCAGTCCCTGTGCAGTCGCGGTTTCCTGACACCATGTTCCGTAGTAAGCGAGAACAGAATTGTATAAAGCAACCGAATCGGCGTCTCATTTTCGTTGGGGTTTGAGGCGTGCGGCTCTGGCGTCGAACATTGTTGGTGTCATCAATAGTGGTGTCGCACCGATCTCTTTAATCTGGTCGACAATGCTGGTCATGTCCGTTCGGTAAATCTGGAATGTTTCGTCGTGGTACGGAATGTAAGTTCCATCATTCATGCCCAGAAGAACGGAAACGTACTTCGGTTTGTAGGCAGCGACATCGTCATCAAAACGTTGCAGAGCATCCCAGGCACGCGCTCCGCCAACACCTGAATTGTGCAATTTTAAACGCATTCCAGGGAAGCGGGTGTAGAAGTAATCTTCCACGTACTGCGTATACAGGCACTGATGCGTGATGCTGTCGCCGAGAAAGACGATGGAGTCGCCATCCTGAAGCTGAAGCTTTGCCAGTGGTGTAGCAAACTGAGTTGCCTCGGTTTGCTGAGCTTCCAGGTGCATGGAAGATGCAACCAGAACGGCGAAAGAGAAAAGAAGCATGCGCATTGGTGTGAGTCCTGAAAGCTGAAAGGAAACATGATTTACAGAATGGTAATCAAACCGATCAGGAGTTTGCCATCCATGCAATGGGTGATGATGGGCTTGAGGTGGAATGTTTTCTGACCATGTCTCGCTTGAAATGCGAGACATGGTCAAAAAATTATTCTTCTGGATTTATACTAATACTCCTGTTCCTACCATCCACCCGCTCCTCTTCTTTCAGCGCGAGATTTCAAAATCATTGCTGTGTTTACTTACCTCAGTTCCCTGGAGAGGGAGTTGTGCGAATGTGGGAGTTATGCTAATTCTTGCTCGTCGTGAGTTTGCTTTCGCAGCCTTCAACGATTTTCGATTGACACTTCTTCAGTGAGCATTCATTACATCCTGCTTGACCGATTGCGGAGTTCGTGACGTGGCTGAATCTGACCTCGGCAAACGAGTACTCATTCTAGGGGCCGGTGTGAATGGGGCGGCTCTGGCGAGAGAGCTTCTCGCGAACGGTGTTTCCGTTTGTGTTGTCGACAAGTTTGATCTGGCATTCGGGGCGACTTCGAAGTCATCTCGATTGATTCATGGTGGGCTGCGTTATCTTGAATATGGAGATGTGAAACTTGTGCGTGAATCGCTGACAGAGCGATCACATTTGCTTACGCTTGCGCCGCATCTTGTTCATCCGCTGCCGTTGGCGATTCCTGTTCGTCGTCGCTGGGGAGGGTTGTTGATGGCGGGGGCGAAATTTGTTGGTGTCGGGCGACGCCGCGGTTTGCGCTGGCTTCGCTTTCTCACGAATCGAAACTCTGAACGTGGCTTGTGGGTCGTTCGCTTTGGCTTGTGGTTCTATGATTTGTTTGGAAAAGACCCGAGAATTGCAAAGTCTTCCGTGCAACCTGTCGGCGCTCCAGGAACTCCACAAGTTGATCCGAATCAGTTTCGATACCTGTGTACTTACACCGATGGACAGATGATCTTTCCAGAGCGATTCGTCATCGAACTGCTCAACGATGCGAAACGGATTGCGGACGAACAGCAACTCGAATTTCAGGTGCAGACTTATGCGGAATGGATTCTCCAAGATGATGGCGTTTGGGTCCGTGAGTATTCGCTTCCACCACAAGAGAATTCTATAACTTCATTCGACCCCACAGCCATTGTCAACGCGACCGGTGCGTGGGGAGATTTGACACTTAAACGATTGCGAGTCGACGCTCCACGGATGTTCGGTGGAACGAAAGGGAGCCATTTTATTACGTTTGATCCTGAGTTTCGAAAAGCTGTCGGCGAGTCTGGCGTCTATGCGGAAGCTGCCGATGGTCGACTCGTTTTTGTGCTGCCATTCATGGAAGGAATCCTGGTCGGGACGACGGATGAACGTTTCGAAAAGACGCCGGGAGAAGCTGTTGCAACAGAAAATGAACTGGAATACTTGTTGGAGTTGACGAACGAACTCTTCCCGCAGGCAAGTTTGACTCGCGATGATATCGAAATCCATTACAGCGGAATTCGCCCGCTGCCGTATGTTCCGAAAGGGAATGTGTCTGGTGTTTCGCGGGATCATGCGATCAAGTTTCACGAAGAAGCAAAAATCCCGACGTTCACGTTGGTCGGCGGGAAGCTGACATCCGCTCTGGCGTTTGCTGAAGATGCTGCTCGTGATGTGCTGCAACACTTCGGTCACACGTCGCACATCAACAACACGCGCGAACGTCTCTTGCCCGGCGGGACGAACTATCCGGATACGCCGGACGAACTTCGACAACGTTTACATGAATATGCAGTCCGTTTTGATCTGTCGCCGAAGAGCTTGCGAACGGTGTGGCAATTGTTCGGAGCGAGAACAGAAACGATTCTTGCGGAGCGTTCTGACTTGTCGGCAGGCATGATTGTCGGAACGGATATTCCCAATGGTGTTGTTCACTGGATCATTGAACACGAATGGGTCACGGCGCTACAGGATCTCGTCGAACGCCGCCTGCTACTGGTTTATCACCCAAACCTGAAGCGAGCGACACTCACACACCTCGCCGAAGTCCTCGCCGCCTGCGGTCGACTGGAACATTCGATGATCGAACCCGCCGTCGAAAAGTGCGAGTCGCAGTTGCTGAGCAAGTACGGGAAGAAGCTGGATTGATAAAGTGTTCACTTTCGCCGCACACTTCAAGTGTGCGGCGAACAGTTGACTCGTCACGGTGTCACCGCGCCGATGTAGTTTTCCCCCGGTGTGAATCACCGGGGGCTAAGTGATTCACTCAATTTCATAAACACGTTCAACCCAGTATTCGTAAGAGCGTTTCTGATAGTCGGCGATGATCGGTGCGAGCAGATTTTTGAAAGTTTCATCCATCGACATGACACTCTCTTTTACCGGGAAAGTCTATCGGGTTTTCGGGACGACGGCGACGAATTATGGCGCGACCGCGCCGATGTAGTTTCTGCCATCGACTGGAGCTTTCACAGCGGAGCGGAGCGTGTCGCCTTGCGGTTTAAGGAAGTCGGCAGCGTTGGGGTCGGTTGAGGCGAAGTCGATTTTCCCGGCTTCGGTTTTGCCATTGTTCTCGAAGATGTTGAGCCAGGTTTCAGAGTCTTTTCTGGCTCCGCCGGTTGTCCAATTGGATTGCGGAGCGATGGCGCTGCCCACAAGTTCTTTGAGCGAGACATTCGGACGAGCGGTCGAGACTTCGTACCCATCGCCTGCTGCGAACAGATTCTGGATGAACGTGATTTCGCGACAACTTTCGTTAGGACCAGTTTCGAAGTTGATGCCGCGTGTGAATTCATGAAATGTGTTGTTGGCGATCTTGACTCGGCTGATGTCGTGTTCTTCACCGGCAAAGGTGATTGCGGATCGGACTTTGTGAAAGATGGACTGCTCGATGGTCACATCCCATGTCGAACCTTGCGCACCACTGAAGACGATTCCTTTTGCCATAGGACCAATGAATCTGCAACCTGAGATACTCAATTGATTGGAATTTAAACTCTCTGACCCGGTGAAACGGACAGCAGTCGCGTCTTCTTTTGTTGTTTCGAATCGGCAGCGACTGAGTGTGACCGGACGACCGGCGAGTCCGCTGGCACCTCTGGCGAGGAGACCTGTTTCTGAAATGTTGATGAACTTCAGGTTCACAAGTCTTGTTCCAGAAAGATAACCAGTTAGTTCTGCACCGACAGGTGTGCCCGCACAATCAATGGACAAGTTAGAAATCGTGATTTTCTCTATGGAATCGAGGGAGAGGACAGGCTGTCCGCTCCCTTTGATAACGGGGAATTTTGGTCCTTCGCCGGTGATTCTTAATGTCGCGGGGAATGACCTGAAATTGGAGTTGTCGATAGAGATTGTCTCTTCAAGAGTTTGATCGGCGGCGATGCGTATTTCTGTAATGGTCACTTCTTCACCTGTGCTTGCGAGCGCGACAAGATAGGAGAGTGCCTCACCGACAAGCTTGAAGTCTCCAGCAGGACCGACGTGAATTGTGGAACCAGAGATTTTGGGGAGTGATGGCGGCGAAGGGACATGTTCGGGAGTCACGACAGGCTGATCACTGCCGAGTTCGTTTTCATTCGTCTTCTGTGTGAGAACATAAAGCGTGGCAATTCCGGCAATGATCGCGGTGGTCATGATTCCGAGGTAGAGGATTTTATTAATCGTTTGAGAATGACGCTTGATACGACGGGAACTGCGGCGCGATCCTTGACGAAGGATCGATGATGGCTCGGAATGAAACACCGATGTTGTCGAATCTGACGGATGCTGAAAATTCAGGGAACTAGGAGGTTTTTTCTTTTTTGAAGGGGCATCGCTTCCAGATTGACTCAACGACTGAGCGGACTTTTCTTCGAGTTGCGATAGAAAGCTATCAATGGCTCCGTCCTGATCATCGTCTGCTGTGCGCGGTGGTGCTTCCTGAATGATGATGGGGTGATGGTGCTTGCCGCTCTCTTCGTCGATTTCGTCCTGATCTGCGAGCCACTGCTCTAACTCTTTGGCTACTTTGGATGCAGTTTGAGTGCGTTGATCGACATCCTTGATCATCATTCGGTCAATGATTTCACAAAGTGACTCAGGAATGTCCTCTTGCAATTCACGAATCGGTTGCGGCACTTTCGTTTGATGGGCGAGGAGCCGCTGAGTAAGCGTCCCTTCGTCGAAGGGAGGTTGTCCGGTTAAGATAAAGTAAAAAGTGCAACCCAGTGCGTAGATGTCCGCACGGGAATCGACGTGGTGGCTGTCAACGGCTTGTTCCGGAGCAAGGTAGTCTGCGGTGCCGAGGATTTTTTCTTCGTTCAGCAAAGTTACGGAAAACTCTTCGTTCTCCGGATTGATCCGTGCGAGTCCGAGGTCCATCAACTTGACAGTGCCGTTGGTATCAACAAGAAAATTTCCAGGCTTCACATCGCGGTGAACCATGCCGACATCATGGGCGTGTTGTAATCCCATGGCACCTTGTCGGATATAATCGGCAGCCGTGCGAGGGTCGAGAACGCCTTGCCCTTTGACGAGTTCGTAAAAATTCTGGCCTCGAACGTACTCCATGACGAGAAAGTGGATCTCCATTTCCCCGTCGGTCTCATGGTCGACATCGTACGCTCGCACGATATTTGGATCATCCAGAGCGGCAACTGCCTGAGCTTCTCGATAGAAGCGTTCGAGGTACGAACTGTTCTTGACAAGTTTGTACGGCAAGACCTTGATCGCTGTGAGCCGTTTCATGACGATATGTTCCGCCAGATAAACGGAACTCATTCCACCTCTACCGAGGAGTCTGAGCAGTTTGTATTTGCCCAGGAAGAAGCCTTTGTGCTTTCCTTTGAGGAGTTTGGCAGCATGCCAACTGGTGATATATTCATTCTCGGAAAGAAATGTGGCGAACGCTTCGGCGTTTGGGTTCTCGTCCTGTTCCTGGTATTGGCTCCACGCCTTTTCGTACGCAGAATCATCCAGCAACCCGCTCCGTTTCAGGACGGTGATGAATTTTTCAATGGGAGCACTTGTCAGGCTCATAGGGAGTGTCTGTTTGACAACGCAGGGATTGCGGACAACTGTTTCATCTCTTTGTGTAGAGAATACGTTGAGTTTTTACTTTCTGTACAGAGATTTGCAGTAAGAACTTACAGAAACGGTCAGTGAAAATTGATATTTATTGATCTCGACTGCTTTGCCACACACTTCGAGTTTGAGGTGAATTTACAATCTGATAAATCGCTGTAATCACTACATTTGCGTCCTTTTGACTCCTTGAAGTCTGCAAGGCGAGAGATGACCTTACAGAATTCACCGAACCTGATGCGAATCATTATCGTCCAATCATCTTTGTTTCGCTACAATGCGACGCTCGTGCTTGATTTTCCAGAGTGGAAGGTCTGTAGCTAAGAACACAACGAAGGATGTTTCTCACCAATTTCGTTTGGTTAGGGACTTTCGAAAAGACAAGAGATAAAGGCAGAACTGTGGCGACCGCGACAAAATCGAAAACGGAACAAATCACCATGACAGGTGCGGAAATACTGGTCGAATCTTTAATTCGTCAGGGTTCTGAGTTCGTATTCGCATATCCTGGCGGAGCAAGCATGCCGCTGCATCAGGCATTGAGAAAATACCGCGACCGAATCCGAGCGATCCTGCCTCGCCATGAACAGGGTGGGGGATTTGCTGCTCAGGGGGTTTCCCGAACGAGTTCGCAAATCGGCGTCTGCATGGCAACAAGCGGTCCAGGGGCGACCAATCTTGTCACAAGTTTGGCCGATGCGAAAATGGACAGCGTGCCATTAATTGCGATCA
Organism: Planctomicrobium sp.; assembly: GCA_030626405.1. Lineage (GTDB taxonomy): Bacteria > Planctomycetota > Planctomycetia > Planctomycetales > Planctomycetaceae > Thalassoglobus. The sequence goes on along the minus strand of DAOUPA010000125.1, from coordinate 6,362 downwards.
CCGGACAGGTTTCTCAGAAAGTCATCGGAACTGACGCCTTTCAGGAAACTCCGATTGTCGAGATTGCCAGAGCAATCACGAAGCACCATTACATGATCACCGCAGATGATCCGGACGACGAAGAGTCGGTTCAGGAAGCCCTGCGCAGCATTCCTCGAATCATCAAGGAAGCCTATTTCGTTGCCAGCACCGGACGACCCGGACCAGTGCTTGTCGACTTTCCGAAGAATCTGCAGCTTACCGTCGCTAATGGAGAAATTGACTTCGATCCTCCCATGTACCTGCCTGGTTATCATCCAGAGCGGCGGCAGGTCGCTCAGGAACAAATCAATCAGGTGATCGCCGCGATTCGTCGTTCGAAACGACCTATTCTGTATGTTGGTGGTGGCTGCATTATCTCTGAAGCATCGGAAGAACTGACGAAGTTCGCGAAACGCGCCAACATTCCAGTGACGATGACCTGCATGGGATTAGGGGCATTTCCAGGTGATGATCCGCAGTCACTACATATGCTGGGAATGCACGGGACGGTTTATTCGAACTATGCAGTTGATGAGTCAGACCTGCTGTTGGCGTTCGGTGTTCGGTTCGATGATCGCGTGACAGGCAAACTCGAAGAGTTCGCGAAGCATGGCAAAATTGTCCATGTTGATGTCGATCCATCGGAAATGCACAAGAATAAAGAAGCACACATTCCTATTATTGCTGACTTGAAAGTGTTCCTCGAACGCTTGAACGAAGAGTTCACAGATGAGGACATCCCGGACACTGAAGAGTGGTGGCAGAAAGTCAACGCGTGGAAAGAAGAGCATCCACTGAAGTACCGCGACGCCGGGGACGAAATTCTTCCTCAGTACGCGGTCGAAGAACTTTGGAAGCAGACGATTGAGCGAGATCCTTACATCTGCGTCGGTGTTGGTCAGCATCAGATGTTCGCTGCACAGTTTTATAAATTCCGCAAACCGAATCGTTGGCTCTCAAGTTCAGGTTTGGGAACGATGGGCTTCGGACTGCCGGCTGCAATGGGTGTGCAGGCTGCTCATCCTGATTCGCTGGTTGTCAATATCGATGGCGACGGTTCCATCCTGATGAACATTCAGGAACTGGCGACGCTACATTGCGAGAAACTGCCGGTCAAAATCCTCCTGCTCAACAATCAACACCTCGGTATGGTGGTGCAGTGGGAAGACCGATTCATGGATGGAAAACGCGCCAACACCTATCTGGGACCAGTCGATCATCCTGAATGGCTCGGCGAAGGTGCAGGTGGTCACTACGAAGAAACTTATCCGAATTTCGTCCAGATGGCTGAAAGTTTTGGCTTAAAAGCCAAACAAGTTCGCAGCAAGAAAGACTTCCCAGCCGCATTGAAAGAGATGTTGGAAAGCGATGGCGCGTACTTGCTCGACGTCGTTTGCCCATATCAGGAGCACGTTCTGCCGATGATTCCCGCCGGCGGCACGGCTCGCGATATCATTACTGAGTAAATGTGATTCGTGCTGTTGACGTTGCAGGCTCGCCCGCGTAGCATCACGCACGTATCAGAAATAGCAAGTCTGAACATTCTGGACATATTTAACGATTTGAAATGAACTCCATCCAATTCCAATTTGAATCACCTACGGCTTCGCCCATCAACGGCGGAAGTTTTTGGTATTCGTTTTGGTTTACCTACCGGGATTCCCGGGGTTGGTAGCGGAGGTCGTTCGAATTGCGATCAAACGAAATCAAGACCCTGAATCCCATAGCGGCTTCAGGGTCTTTTTTTATTAAATGTTGGTAATTAGGCCAGCCACCTACCAAATTGGCCTGACAATCCACTCAAACGAAACTTGAAAAGACACCTATAACCGGAGCGTTCCAATGATTGTATTGATGAAAGTGAATCCCTCACCTGAACACGTCCAGATGATGGTCGACCGCATCGAAAAGATGGGGTTGAAAGCTCATGTGATACATGGGACTGAAAGAGTGGTCATCGCCGCTGTCGGTGACAAGCGGGATGGGAACAAAGAAGCACTGGAGTCGTACGATGAAGTTGACAAAGTCATGCCGATTCTGGCTCCTTACAAAATCGCCAGCGTCGAAATCAAACCTGAACCGACCGTGATTAAAGTCCGAGACCTTATCATTGGTGGTGGGAATGTTGGAGTCATCGCTGGTCCATGTTCCGTGGAAAGTGAAGAGCAAATCATGGAATCCGCCCGCCGTGTCAAAGTAGCCGGCGCCAAAGGGTTACGAGGAGGAGCATTCAAGCCGCGAACAAGTCCGTACTCGTTCCAGGGAATGAAAGAGGAGGGGCTCAAACTACTCGCAGCAGCACGTGACGAAACCGGACTCGCAGTTGTGACTGAAGTCATGACGCCGCACCATGTCGAACTCGTCACCGCCTACGCAGATGTTTTGCAGATAGGTGCTCGAAATATGCAGAATTACCACCTGCTTCAGGCCGTCGGTGAAGTTCGCAAACCTGTCATGCTCAAACGTGGTGCCTCTGCAACCATGGACGAATTTCTTCTCGCCGCGGAATACATTCTCGATCAGGGAAATCAGGAAGTCATTCTTTGCGAACGTGGCGTGCGAACTTTCGAAACGCATACGCGATTCACGCTCCCGTTGGCGTCAGTTCCTTACTTGAAACAACGAACACACTTGCCGATTGTCATCGATCCCAGCCATGGAACTGGGGTCGCTTCGCTCGTCCCTCCCATGTGTACTGCCGCGGTCGCCGCCGGAGCAGACGGATTGATCATCGAAGTACATCCCGATCCTCCGAATGCCGCAAGTGACGGAGCACAGTCACTCACACCAGACGCATTCGACGCCGTGATGGAGCAATGCCGTAAGGTCGCAAATGCTCTCGACCTGACGATGTGAAAAATTAGTTTGTCGGAGTGCGTCATGGGGAATTTAGCCACACACTTCAAGTGTGCGGCAAACCCTTCTTTCTAGCGGCAATGTCAATATGGCACATATTAAAAGTTTAATTTCCGAAGACGAAATCGCCAGCGCTGTCGCTCAACTTGGTCGCAAGATCACAGACGACTACGCCGATTGCGAATTAACGATCTTGGGAATCCTGACAGGCAGCATTGTTTTAGTGACCGATTTGATGCGGCAAATCGAAGTCTCGCATCAACTCGGTCTCGTTCAGGCGTCCAGCTACCGTGGAAAAACCACCGAGGCAGGCGAGCTTCGCATCAACCTTGATTTCCTACCGGAAATTCGAGGCCGTGATGTTCTTCTGGTCGACGATATCTTTGACACTGGAAAGACGATCACGAAAATCGCGGCACAACTCGAGCTGTTCGAACCAAAACGAATTCGTTCTGCGGTTCTGCTTTGGAAGAAGTCACGTTCTGAAGTCGAAGCGATCCCAGATTACCACTGTTTCGAAATTCCCGACGAATTCGTCGTCGGCTACGGTCTGGACTATAACGGTGAGTATCGAAACCTGCCTTACATTGGCGTCATGGATAAATAGAACTCATCGAACTGGGTTAGTAGTCGTACCACAGTCCCCAGCCGACTTGTGTTTCGTGGATGTCGTGAAAGGCAAATTGAGAGCTGCCGCCGTCGTAGAAATAAGCTCCGCTGCGGAGGATGCCGGCGGCGATTGATTCGCCGCGCCATGCCCAACCTGCTTGTAATGCGATGTTACCACCGAAGTTGAGTTCTTCTCTTAAGTGAACATTCAGAGCCATGAATGGAGCACCGTAAATTCGCGTGACTGTGGCAGGGCCATAATCAAAACCAAACTGGAATTCCAGTGGTTCTGAAACGTCCACATTGAAGCCGTAGCCGACTTCACCATACAAACGCAATTCTGGAGACGGGTGATAGGAGTATCCAAAGTTGAAGACGTCGCGGACGAAGTTGTCACGCTGGAGCGTCTGGTTCGTTACCAGAAATTCATCACCGACATGAGCACTCACATGGTAGTAACCCATTTTGAATCCGTGTGGTCCGTTGCGGTACGTTAGCGGCAAGTCGTAGCGGTAGTCCGTCGCCTGCATGTCGAGACCTTCGTCAGGGTCTTGGCGTAAATTCACGCCGCCGAGTAAATCAAATTGCCAACCTTCCAATCGGCTCCGTGATCCAAATCGAACGAAACCAATCCGGCCACCGATTTCAGGGTCGATCAATGTTCCATGAGCCTGTTCTTCGATCACCTTAACCGCCATTCTCGGCTCGGCGGCGCTCGCCCAGTAGGTGCCGTAGAGATATCCTTGAGGCAAAAACGTCCAGCGCCAGTCACTTCGATCTTGATGACAGTAGAGTGGGTAAAACGGACTCTCCGTGCTCATTGAAGTCTCATCAATGAAGCTTTCCGGAGAAAATTCCGACACTGGCGGCAGCACCAGCGGAGGCAAACCTTCTACGTCACTCGCGCACACGATTGATTCAAACCACATGAAATGGATAAGAATCAACAGCAGGCAAGTCTTCAATGTTGTTAAATGTTGGCTCTGAAAACTCGTGAGCATTTTGATAAACCACATGCAAAGCGAGCGTACCTCAGCGGAATAATACGGGTGAGCCTCAGTGTGAGAACATGCCAATTTTCTAACAGAGAAAATTTCAGTTCATGGCAGGAACTTCCTGCCGATTCAGCGACGTGGTCGCCAAGGTGTTCTTCTATTCGCTATGCTGACTATTGTATGTTTTACAAACATGGAAGAGATTCAAATGGGAACTCGACAATGACGCGGTACGCAGTTTTTCTCTCTCAATTTCTATTCCTGGGATCAGCATTTGCAGACGATCGACCGAACATTCTGTTCTGTATTGCGGACGATGCTTCTTACATTCACTTTGGGGCATACGGGAATACCTGGGTGAAGACGCTAGGCTTTGACCGTGTTGCCCGTGAAGGAATTCTGTTCAACAATTGCTACACACCGAACGCAAAATGTGCACCATCGCGGGCGTGCATTCTGACAGGTCGCAATTCCTGGCAACTTGAAGCCGCCTGCAATCATCTGGCGTACTTCCCGACGAAGTTCAAGAGTTACGTTGAAGCTCTCGGTGAGCATGGTTACCACGTCGGCAAAACGATGAAAGGCTGGGCGCCGGGCATTGCGGTGAATGAAGACGGAACCCGCAGAAACCTTGCCGGACCAGCCTTTAATAAACGTCGAGCGAAACCGCCTGCGAATGGAATTTCCAGCAACGACTATGCTGGCAACTTTGAAGATTTCCTAGATGCGAACGAAGCTGGTAAACCGTTCTGTTTTTGGTATGGATGCGTGGAACCGCATCGGCGATACGAAGCAGGTAGCGGTGTCGCCAAGGCAGGTAAGAAGCTGACCGATATCGACAAAGTCCCCGGCTTCTGGCCTGACAATGAGACGATCCGCAACGACATGCTCGACTATGCTTACGAAGTCGAACACTTCGATACGCATCTCGTCCGGATGCTGGGGTTGCTGGAGAAGCGGGGCGAACTCGATAACACGCTCGTTGTCGTCACTTCGGATAATGGGATGCCATTCCCGCGTATCAAAGGGCAGGAGTACGAACTCTCAAACCACTTGCCGCTGGCAATCATGTGGAAGAACGGCATTCAAACTCCTGGTCGCAAGATCGATGACTACGTCAACTTCATCGACTACACGCCCACGTTTCTCGAAGTCGCAGGCGTGCCGCAGAAAGATTCAAAAATGGCAGCGATCACTGGTCGCAGCCTTGTCGAGTATTTCAACATCGACCAGCAAGGCATCGTCTTCAAGGAACGGGACCACGTTCTCATTGCCAAAGAACGGCACGACACAGGTCGGCCTCACGATTGGGGATATCCGATTCGCGGCATCGTGAAGAATGGTCATCTGTATCTGCACAACTTCGAAACAACTCGCTGGCCTGCCGGGAATCCAGAGACCGGGTATCTGGGTGTCGACGGCAGTCCGACAAAGACGGAAATCCTCAACATGCGGCGTTCCGGCGACAACACATTCTTCTGGGATCTCTCATTCGGAAAACGACCACAGGAAGAACTCTTCAACATCAAGGACGATCCAGAGTGCATGAACAATCTCGCGACGGCATCTTCGCATTTTGATTTGAAAGAACGTCTCAAGAAGCAACTCTTTGCAGAACTGAAAGCGCAAGGCGATCCTCGGCTGAACGGCAACCCAGACCAGTTCGACAACTACAAAGTTGCGATCAAGCCGAACGCGAATTTCTACGAACGTTTCATGCGCGGCGAGAAACTCAAAGCCGGCTGGGTGAATGAAAGTGATTTCGAGAAAGAACCGATTGATTAATCGTCGTTTTGAAATTTAGCCGGACACTTAAAGTGTCCGGCTAAAGAAAATTTTCAACTAGAATTCAAACATGATCATCGGCTCGCATATCATTCT
>DAOUPA010000143.1 GCA_030626405.1 Planctomicrobium sp. | reverse complement strand
AGGCTGAGCAGCACAGCAACGGCTTTTTGCTCGAACCAGGAGAGAACGATCTCCAGCGGTAAGTCGTTCACGCCACAATCGAATGCGTTGGAAAGTGCAAGTGCAACCCGAACGGCTCCGTACGCATCGTTACATTGCCCCATATCCAGAAAGCGTGGGAGACCAGCGACGGTACCGTAATCTTTGTCACGAATTCGGTACTTACCACAACCAAGAGTGAGAATGACCGACTCGTCAGGTGTTGCTTCCGCAAGCTTTGTGTAGTAGTTGCGACCAGCCTCGGCACCATCGCATCCACCGATGAGGTAGAAGCGTTGGATTTCTCCCGACTTCACCGCATCGACAATTTTATCTGCGAGGCCGATGATCACACTGTGGTGGAATCCAATCGTCGATTCCTTCACGATGTTATCCGGAAGAGGCGGCAACTGCTTCGCCATTTCAATCACGGCTGAGAAGTCGTTATCCAGAATTCGGTTTCCGTTCGGAACAGCTGTGGCACGAGTTGTGAAAAGTCGATCCGAGTACGTATCGGGCGGAATCAAAACGCAGTTCGTCGTGCCGATGATTGGACCAGAAAACGCCGGGAATTCCCACTGCTGGTTTTGCCAGGGACCACCGTAGTGACCGGCTAAGTGGGGGTGCTTCTTCAGTTCTGGATAACTGAGAGCAGGCATCATTTCGCCGTGTGTGTAAATGTTTACACCCTGTCCTGCTGATTGCTCAAGCAAATCGGAGAGGTCAAGTAAATCGTGACCAGTGACAAGAATTCCGGGACCTGCTTTGGTTCCTTCCTGAATCACAGTCGGCTCAGGCGTGCCGAATTTTTCGGTGTGTCCTTCGTCAAGCATTTCCATCACTCGGATGTTCTGCCGACCGCACTCCAACACCATTTCAAGCAAACTCTCAAGGTCGAAGTTCACATTCGTTACTGTCGCGAACAATGCTTCTTCGATGAACGCGCTGACATTCTCATCCGTTTTGCCAAGTCGTCGAGCGTGATGCGCGTACGAGGCCATTCCCTTTAAACCATAGAGCAAGATCTCCTGTAGAGACTGCATGTCTTCGTCTTTGCCGCAAACTCCGACGTCAGTACAGCCGGTTCCATTCTGTGTCTGTTCACACTGGTTGCAAAACATCAGTTCTCCCTAAGTTGTTTGGTGATTCCACCTGTAGTCGAATCCATAAACTGGACCTGTGTGTCCACAATGCAACCAGCATGCCGATGGCTCAGGGAAAGGAGAAATACTTAACGATTATGAGGAATGGCGGAAGACGTCCTTGGAAATGCTTGAATACAGAGCTCGATCAACTCAAGTGGCTGACCAGGAATTGAGTGAAGATAGTGATCAACCATGAAAGTGCGCGGAGGTGTGTGCGATTTCGCACGCATCTCCGCGCACTTGTGATTGTTGAATAGGACGAAAAATATGACACCTAAGCTGCTGGATGCATTGAGACTTGCCAATGCAGGGGCGTGGTCTTTTTGATTTTGGTTGCCAATAATGAATTGTGGTGATCTTCTTTACCTGGCGAATAACCGAAATCGTCAATGGGCCGTTCTGGTCACCGTGTCGTCACAGAATCGGCCCGAGTACGGCAAGAGTGTTGTTCCAGAGACGCTGCGGAACGGACCAGGATGACACGATGTCGCGAGTCACTGAGTTGGACATTGAAATGTATTGCTGCTGGCGTTCTCTGACATCAGCTGTCAGCTTGCGGTCGCAGAGGAGAATATTGTTTTCATAGTTCAGATCAAAGCTGCGACGGTCCATGTTTGAGGAACCAATCAAAGTGATTTGGCCGTCCAACGTGAGCGATTTAGTGTGTAACAGTCCGCCGACGTATTCGTAGATATTGACGCCAGCATCAAGCAGTTCCTCATAGTAACTGAGACTTGCACCACCGACGACCCATGAGTCATTGTTCGCTGGGAAGATGATCGTTGTCTCGACACCTCGATATGAGGCAGCACAAAGGGCGTGCTGCAGAGACTCATCAGGCACGTAGTAGGGTGTGGAAAGAGTGAGTTCGCGGCGGGATGCGTACATGAGAGTTTCAAAGACTTCGGGCATCGCCGAATTACGGCTGGTCGGTCCAGTGCCAATCACTTGGGCTGAGAAACCTGATTGTGGAACGGAGATCGGTTGTTGGAGTAAATGATCGATATTCTCATCAGCGTATGTCATCCAATCACTGGCGAACAGATGTTGGTTTTGCCGAACAATCGGTCCTTCGAAACGAATCACTGCGTCAACCCATGGGGCGTACTTTTCCTTGACGAGAAATTCTGGATCAGCACAATTCTGACTTCCACAGTACGTGATGCTTCCGTCAATGACGACAATCTTGCGGTGATTACGCAAGTCAATACGACCATGCAGAGGCCGTAGAAACGGATTTCCAATTGGCAGTGCCACACAGGTGTTAACCCCGGCATCTTGCATAGCTTTCCAGTGCTCCGACTGAACCATCACTCGAGAGCCGAGATCGTCGACCATTGCTCGACACGTCACTCCTCGCTCGACCGCACGCTTCAAAGCTTCAACGATTTTGCAGCCGTTATTGTCTGGTAACCAGATGTAAAACAGCAGGTGGACGTGAGCCTTTGCAGCATCGATGTCGGTGACCATTTCGTTGATGGTGGCGTTTGAGTCAGCAAGTAATCGCCCTTTATTTCCCCCGACGGGGTCCAACCCACTGATCGACTTTCCCACACGAAAAAGATGTTCGTACTCCGATGGTATTTGCGCTGTGAAATTGGACTCATCTCCAGGCATGCATTTCGCAAATCCGGGCATGCGACTGAGGACTTCACGATGGCGAGCCACTCGCTTACGACCAATATTCACCTCTCCGAACAGAATGTAGGCCAAGACACCAAGAAACGGTAACGTTGTAATCACCCCCACCCAGGCAATTCGTGACGTTGGTTCACGATGTGGACGGAGCATGACTCGGACCAGTGCCAAAATCACAATCGAAAAATGCACCAACAGGCCGATATATGTTCCACTCATTGGTAGGAAATCCGAAGTTGTGAATTCGTAAAAAAAACATCAGTGGCATTGAAATCTGGGCAGAGAACTCGACATTCAGAAAACGATAGCATAAATCGCACGGAGAACCACAATTGACGATCCATGTCATTTTGTGGAATGACTGAAATGTTCAGCAATCGATTGCTGAACATCTTGCTGGTCTACCGGTCGTGCGAATTTCGCTTCAGCATCTGCTTTGTTTTGAACTTAACGCGGTGCCAAGGACCCTGCACGTTCGCGCTCTAATACTTATTGATGGACTCGAAATCTAACCGGAAATCTCCATGAAGGAGGATGTGTTCGATCCGCGCTTAACGCAAACAATATGTTTTCGGTATCTGGGACTTGAGGCAGGAAGTTTGCATTCCAGCCACATCTTTTGCGTTTCGTAAGATAGCGTTACTTGCTGGGAAGCTGCTTGAGAAACGAAAACGCGAACCGTCTCAGCCAAGCGAGATTTTCTGTCTATGTAACGATTTCGGGTGCGGGAATCAGCTTCGCATCACGACACAGTTTTCACACTCCGCTGATGTTTTTATCAATTTTCATGGTCCAATCTCGTACGCTTAACGTTGGCAGGGTAAGTAGTTGCGTTTGTTTCCGACATGAGTTTAGGAATTTTTAGAGTTGGGTTTTTGGGATGTGATTGATGATCACGGTAACAAATCATGAAAATCTCGGTTGACGATTGGGAGAGACTACCTACAATGCCCGTAACGATATCACTGGTTCAGGCCCGTATTAGTGATATCCAGAGCCTCCCAGGTCTAGCCCGTCCTGGTGAGGCTCGTTTTATTTAATGAGTGTGTTGAATTCTTCTATTCACCCTTTCTTCATCTTGCAATCGAGGGCATCATTGCTCGCGTTCTTGTAGAAAATCACGTTTGCAAATGGGAGCCCTGCGTTTGGAAAGAGTGGGGGATGGCATTTGATGTGAACTTGATTCTACTCATCTCCTGGCACTCCATGATGAGTCAGTTCGACTCGATGCAAACCTTTGGAGAACCACGGGTAGATGCAAGGGATGACGAGTGATGTGAGTAGAGTCGACGTCACCAAGCCGCCGATGACGACTGTCGCCAAGGGACGTTGCATCTCTGCTCCATCTCCGTTCGACATTGCCATCGGAAGAAAACCGAGGCTGGCCACTAGAGCCGTCATTAAGATGGGGCGAAGTCGCACTAGAGCCGTTTCGTGGCTGACATCCAACAAAGGAATCCCTGTCAGCCGAAGTTGTTCGGCTGCACTGACCCAGACCAAGCCGTTGAGGACCGCAACTCCAAACAGTGCTATGAATCCCACGCCAGCGGAAATGCTGAAGGGCATCTCTCTCAGGTAGAGTGCGAAGATTCCACCAGAAGCCGCCATGGGAACTGCCAGAAAGATCAACATCGCCAGTCTGATCGATCCCAAGCTGGTATGCAGCAGAATGATGATGACGATCAAGACAATAGGAGTGATGACTAACAACCGCTTACTGGCCGATTGTAAATTCTCGAAGTCGCCACCCCAGCGGATTTCATACCCCGCTGGCAAGTCCACTTGCTCCTCGACTGCCTTTTGTGCCGCTGTGACAAATGTGGCGACATCTTGTCCCCGCACATTCGCCGAAATGAATGTTCGACGGCGATTGGCATCATGTTCAATTGAGGGAGGAGTTTCTTCCATCGTAATGTCGGCAAGTTCACTGAGTGGGACAGGTTGGCCATTCGCATCAGCCACCGGAAGCTGTTTCAACATCGAGATTTTGCTTCGCCATTCTTCTGGGAATCGCACGATGATCGGGAATCGAGCGCGACCTTCAAAAATCTGTCCCACCTGATGCCCCCCTAATGAGGAAACAACATTCAGCACGGTCTGGGCATCAATTCCATACAACGCCAGTTTTTCCAGCTTGGTATGAATTGTGAGTGTTGCCAGGTTTGCCTGATAGTCGGCTTTGACATCAACAGCACCAGGAATCTGTCGTAACACCGCTTCGATCGCTTTCCCCTTCTCGCCCAGAATTTGCAGATCATCCCCGTACAAGAGCACAGCAACATCCGCTTTCACTCCCGCGACAAGTTCGTCTACTCGCATTTCAATAGGTTGAGTGAAACCGAACGCCACACCGGGAACCTGACTGTTGAGCGCGTCCGACATTTCTTCGATGAGTTCGTCTCGCGTTTTGTGATGTGGCCAATCGTGAACAGGTTTGAGAAGCACCCAGACGTCTGTCTGGTGAACGCCCATGACGTCGTTGGCAATCTCGGGACGACCTGTCTTACAAAACACAGTTTTCACTTCTTCAAAACCGCCAATGATCTCTTCGATTTGTGTCGACATTTCAATGGAACCTTCCAATGTCGCACTGGGAAGGCGAACTGCTTCGACTAGCAGGTCGCCTTCTTCCAATCGAGGCATAAACTCTGCTCCCAGATTCATGGCCACCGGAATACTCACCACAAACACAGTCAGTGCGGTGATTACTGTGACCAGTGGATGACGAATGGCTCGTGTCACAATTGGTTTGTAAATATATTTGAGCCAGCGAATCAGAATGATATCTTTTTCTTTCATTTTCTTGGGAAGGGTGAGTGACGCCAGCGCTGGCATGAGTGTCATCGACAGAATCATGGAACCTGCCAGTGCAAACAAAACCGTTAATGCCATCGGTCGAAACAATTTTCCTTCTGTTCCTTCCAACAACAGGATGGGGAGATAGACCACCGAGATGATCAACTCACCGAACATGGTCGGTTTACGAACTTCAATGGCGGCATCACGAATCACATCAATATGTGGCGTCCCTTTGTTGTCATGCGAAAGACGGCGAATACAGTTTTCAACCATGATGACAGAGCTATCGACGATGAGACCGAAATCGATCGCACCCAAACTCATCAGGCTGGCAGTGATGCCGGTCATGTACATTAAGTTTGTTGCAAACAGCATTGAGAGCGGGATTGCCAGAGCAACGATGAGACCTGCCCGCATGCTGCCCAGCATGATCAGCAGAATGACGATCACCAGAATGCCCCCTTCGGTGAGGTTGTGAAGCACTGTTTCCAATGTTCGACCGATCAATGCTGCTCGGTCATATGTGACCTCCAGGGAGACTCCGTCTGGAAGTGTGGTTTCGATTTCGATGAGTCGCTGCTTGGCAGCCTCAACCACTTCGCGAGAGTTCTGACCAATCAACATCATCACCAGTCCGGTGACCGCTTCCCCTCGCCCGTCTCGCGTGACTGCTCCTTGTCGAGTCATTGGAGCAATCGTCACTTCTGCAATATCTTTGACAAGAATCGGTGTTCCGCCTGCCTCGCGTCGAACGACGACATTCAGGATGTCCTGTGCATTCCTGAGCAAGGCAACGCCACGAATGAAACGTTGTTCACCATTATGGACGACGTATCCGCCTCCAGCAGTGGCGTTATTCTGTTGCAGCCTTTCAAACAAGAGTTCGAGTGGAATCCCGTAACTTGCCAGACGATTTGGATCGGGCTGAACTTCAAATGTTTTATAGAAACCTCCATGAGTATTGATCTCTGTGACACCGGAGACTTCTCTCAACTTGGGTGCGACATCCCACTCCAGTATCGTCCGCAGTTCCATCGGAGAATGCGTCTCGCTGCGAACCTCGAATTGCAGGATTTCGCCCAAAGCGGTCGTCAGCGGCCCCATCGCTGGTGTTCCATACCCGGCAGGAATGCTGTCGGCAGCGTCGCTCAATCGTTCAGTCACCAGTTGCCGTGCCCGGTAAATATCAGTCCCTTCTTCGAACACAATTGTCACAACAGAAATGCCGAACTTGGAGACACTTCGAAGTTCTTCGACGTCAGGTAATCCCCCCATGACGGCCTCGACGGGATATGTCACATACTGTTCCACTTCAACCGGTGAGAGAGAACCAGCTTCGGTGACCACTTGCACTTGCACATTGGTCATATCCGGGACTGCATCAATCGGTAAATGCATTGCCGAATATATTCCGCCGCAGGCCATCAGGAATACGAGAATCAGCACCAGCAATCGATTGGTGAGCGAGATTTCGATAAGGCGAGTCAGCATGGTGCAACGCTTTCAACGGTGTGTCTGGTTGAGGCAGATGGAACTGCATCAGGAGGGTGAACATGCAGCGCGTGTCAGAATTTCTTACTCTTCTCCAGCGAGCAACAGTTCTGATTTCAACAGGACAGCACCACGAGAAACAACTGGCTGTCCCAACTCGAGTCCTTCGGTGATCTCCACCCATTGATCATTGCTGGTGCCTGTTGTGACATCCGTCCTTTGAAAGGAATGATTGTTCACTTTCACGAAAACGAATGACTCATTTTCATGTTGCAAGACTGACTCTTGTGGAACAGCCACGACATTCACTGTTTCTGCCATAGGGATTTCTACTCGAACAAACATGCCGGGCCTCAGTAAGCCATCAGTGTTTTTGATTGTCGCCACCAGCGGTAAAGAGTTGCTATCGATGGCAACGACACGTCCGATGTAATGCACCTTGGCCGTAAACGAATGCCCAGGAATTGCTGGCACTTCAACGGCGATTTGCTGACCTGCCTGGATTGACATCGCAGACCAATCGTTTTCACGAATGTCAGCCAACACATACAGCGATTGTGTATTAGCCAGAACAAATAGTGAGTCAGACTGACGAACTCGTTCAAGTCTTGCGAGAAACCGAGACTCGATTGTTCCCGCAAACGGAGCACAAATCTCCATTTTTGAGAGAGAATCACCGGTCATGGACTTGGTGTTATCCTCATTGAATCCAAGGAGTGTTTGGAGATGCTTCTTTGCAATCATCACCTGACGCTCAGCTTCAGCTAACTCGACGTCCAATTCTTGCTTTTTCAATTTGATGGCATAGACGATACTTTCTTGCATTGATCGAAAGTGGGCATCAGTCACATGAAGATCATTGCCACGCTCCAGATGCACTTTCATGGAGACTGCTCCAGATTCGCTTAATGATTCTGAAGCGCTGTACAACTGGTTAGCGAGGAACCGCTCTGAGTAGGCAGACATAATCTGTTCACGATAGGTCCCTAAGGTCTTTTCATTAAACTGCTTTTCGATTTCACCCAGGGCGACACCCTTATCAAGTCGCTCAAACAGATTTTCAAGATTCTGTGTGACCTCCTGCAAACGAGTCGTTCGATTTAGTGTCAGTTGGTACTTGGCGTCTTCATTGAGGACGGCAGCTCGGGCCTGTCCAATCTCTGAACTATTGATGACCGCCAATACTTGGCCTGTCTGAACCACATCACCCGGTTTCACGAGGACATCCAGTAACACGCCGGAGACAGGGGCTTTCACCTCAATATGCAGCGCCTCATCGTAGGCGAGTCGTCCTGGGACTGTGTGCATATGGTCGACATCTTGCATCTCGACAAGCTCGGTGCCGAAGTTCGCTTTCGCCAGTTTCCCCTCGGGCAAGGTAATAACATCACTTAATCCGGAAGATTCTTCTGACTCAATAATTTCGTTCACGGCAGTTGTTGGTGTTCCAAGGTTCTGCACGAAATACCATCCTGCAAGAACTGTGATGGAGACAACGACTCCAGCCATCACTTGGGATTTCATTGAGCCCAGACTGGCCTTGGTGTTGACTGAATGTTCTGGCATGAATGAAACCTTAGTGACGAGGAAAATCTGGTGATCGACGAGTGTGATACGCAGCTTTGATGCCAATACCTTCTAGAACGCGATGAACAGCCCAATCAATGATTTCAGCACTGATTCCATCTGAAGAGTCGCCATGAAGAAATCGCGAAGGTGGACAGTCTCTTTCCACCGTTGGAAAGATTTGATCCAGCCGACCTAGCTGACCACTGAATCAACTCTCCAGCCCGAACGGTGAAAGAGGGATGTCTGCTTGCCGCTGAATAGAGAATATGTCAGTGGAACTGATTGCCGCGTCATCCGGTACGAAACATGCTTTCTGCTTTAAGCGGTCGTAGTCGCCTGTCACATTTCATATCCTTTGGAGTCCTCGTTACGGTATGTCTACTGTCTTGACAGATCATGAAATTCTCCACCGACTCGGATCCATGATGCGCGGCAATTCACGATTACTGGTAAACTCCCGCGACAAAATTTTGTTGAGGCTATTGGGAACGCCTTGGCGGATTCTTTCCCTGGTGCTGTTGGTTGTGTTTTTGGTCGAAGCAATAGTGATGCTGCTTTTGCCTTGGATACTTCCGAAAAACCTCTCTACCGCTCAGGCTGCATTGGTCGATGCCGCAATGCTCACCGGAATATGTGCGCCGATTCTCTGGTGGATTATCATCAGCCCTCTCCGCAGAATTGCATTGGATGCACAGGCACTTTCCAGTGCGATTGTGGAGAATGCTGGCGAGGGAATCGTGACGATCAGTGCCAGAGGCCAAATTCTTTCATTCAACCCTGCCGCTGAAATCTTGTTTGGTCATCAAGCAGAAAACACTCTCAATTCATCGATTACTGATGTGTTGCCGGAGATTCGCCTGGATTCCACCAACATCGGTGAAGCTGTCGCGACAAACGGCAAGCAACGAGATGGTGATTCTTTTCCAGCCTCCGTTTCTATCAGGCAACTTGACAGCAACGACGCGTCAGATTTAGTGCTGGTCATCCGCGATCTCACAGAAGAGAAACGGGCCGAAGCTGAACGGACTTCCGCAGTGCGAGAGAAGGAAGCCCTGCGCGCCCAGCAAATGGCCACACTCGCTCAGTTAGCGACAGGCGTTGCTCACGAAATTCGCAACCCATTAACTGCAATTAAAATGCTCGTGCAAAGCTCAAACTCCGAGGATGATCAATCCTCGATGCCAAAAGAGGACTTACGAATTGTCGAAGATCAAATTCGTCGGATGGAGCAATCGGTGAATGCTCTGCTGGACTTTGCTCGACCGGCACCCACGGAGCGCAAGCATGTGACCATCAAAGAGATTGTCCCCGATGTCGTGCGACTTCTTGAAGGTCAGGCAGAGAAGCAATCGGTCTTGTTACGTGTTGAAGAAGGAGTCTCTGAGCTGAGATTGAACGCGGATCGAGATCAGTTGCAGCAACTGTTGTTAAACCTTGGACTGAACGCTTTGAACATGATGACGCAGGGAGGGACTCTGACATTCGCGGTGAAAAGTAATTCACCGGGAAGGGTCTGTATTCTCGTCTCAGACACAGGTCCTGGGATCCCTGCGGACCTCACCGACGAGATATTTAAACCCTTTTTTACAACGAGAAAGCAGGGAATCGGCTTGGGACTAAACATCTGCAAACGCATCGCAGAAGATCATCATGGAAAACTGACTGCTTACAATCACCCGACTGGTGGGGCTATTTTTGAACTGTGCCTCCCTTCTGCTGATAAAGCAACAATTGAGAGGAACACATAAAGATGCCCCGCTTGCTTGTCATTGATGACGAACCCTCGATTCTGCACGCTTTTCGTCGAGCCTTCGACGATCCCCAGTTAGAATTGCTCACTGCAGAAACAGCGACCGAAGGTGTCGCAGTTACCCGAGAAGACCGTCCCGATGTGATTGTCTTGGACCTGAACTTGCCGGACATGTCTGGTCTGGAGTGCTTTGAACTCATCAAGGAAATTGATCGTCGTATCCCAGTGATCTTCATCACCGGTCATGGAACTGTGGAGAGTGCCATTGAAGCAACCAAAAACGGGGCCTTTGATTATCTTTTTAAACCAGTGGAACTTCCTGAATTGAAGGGGCTGGTGAGCAAGGCCATTCGTCTCAGCGAAATGATGAAAACGGCTCCGGTCGTGAATCCGGATGAGAACAACGACGTTGCTGGCAAGCAAGCAATGGTCGGACGGTGTGAACCGATGCAAGAGGTTTATAAGGCCATCGGGCGAGTTGCGGCGACTGACGTCACTGTGCTGATTCAAGGGGAGAGCGGAACCGGGAAGGAACTAGTCGCCAAAGCGATCTATCAACACAGCCACAGAAGTGAAGGCCCTTTCAGAGCATTAAACTGCGCAGCGATTCCGGAATCTCTACTAGAGAGCGAACTCTTCGGCCATGAGAAAGGCTCCTTCACAGGTGCAGATCGCCGTAGGATTGGTCACTTTGAACAAGCGAATCAAGGAACTCTGTTTCTGGATGAAGTGGGAGACATGTCTCCCATGACACAGTCTAAACTCTTGCGAGTTCTTCAGGAACGTACCTTGGAAAGAGTCGGTGGCTCGGAAACAATCAGTGTTGATGTTCGCGTGATCGCGGCCACAAATCGTGATTTGGAAGAACTTGTCTCTCAAGGTCGTTTTCGGGCTGACCTGTTTTTCAGGCTACGTGACTTCATGATCAAGTTGCCCCCTCTTCGTGAACGAGGTGACGACATTCGCATTCTCACTGAGCATTTCATACGTAAGCACAGTTCCTCACTCGGCAGATCCTCGATGCAAATTTCTGATGCAACGATTGAGGAACTTCGCAAAGCACCGTGGCCCGGAAATGTTAGAGAGCTCGAAAGTGTGATCAAACAATCCATTTTGAATGCAACAGGTTCAGTCCTGTTGCCAGAGTTCTTGCCGAAGGAACTCGGTGGCAACGGAGAGAGAAACTCAGTCACAGGATTTCAGTTACATGACTTTATCCAAGAGCAACTACAGAATGAATCCACCACCGATCTATACTCGAAAGTGATCTCCAGCACCGAACGTGAATTGCTCACGAATGTTCTGGAACATACTCGCGGCAATCAGGTTCAAGCGTCCGCCATTCTGGGTATCTCTCGTGTCACACTACGAAGCAAACTCCGCCAATACACAATCAGTGCCACTGATTTCGGCTGACAAGGCACAAGTATTTCCGTACAGTCAACTCGCCTGATTGCATTTTTGTGTTGATGTTCACCTTCTGCCAACATGTCCAGTTGGCGACTTATCTAGGCAGTTGGGCCAGCGATGACTCATTGTCATTGCCACCCCATGTTACCTGTCATCGGCAAATGCTACATGTTAATCTCGAAACCCTTGCGGTTCTCCCGCGACAGGAACGAATTTGCCTGAGTGTCGCCGATGATTTCACGATTGGTCGGATCCCACTTGAGTTCTCGGCCCAGACGCATCGCGATGTTCGAGAGGTGGCAGATTTCGAGCATGCGGTTATGTGACCAGACATCGGAGATCGGTTGCTTACGAGACTGCATGGCTTCGATGAAGTTTGCCGTGTGGTTCGCGCTGACTTTTCCACCATAAACATCTTCAATCGCGCCTTCTGGTAGCGGATTTTCTTTCAGATCCTCAACCGGCTTTCCGGTGATCTTGCCACGGTTGACGAAGAACCGACCTTTGTCGCCTTCGAAAAGAATGCCGTTATCACCTTCACTCGTGATAATCATTTCGACGCCATTCGGCATATCAACCTGGATTTTGAACTTCGTCGCCGCATTGTACTGATCGCCGACCACGGGATGTCCGTCCTTGTACTCAACCGGCAACGTATATTCGAGCGGCGTTACTTTGCTCGGACCTGTCTCGCTGGCGCCGAGTGCCCAGCTTGCGATGTCGACGTGATGCGCTCCCCAGTCTGTTAGCTTTCCGCCAGAGTACTCATGCCAGTTGCGGAAGGAGTAGTGGCAATTGCTGTAGAGTGGAACTCCTCCCCCATAGCCTTTTCGCATTTCCGGCAGGGCCCTGTAGGAAACCTTCGGCGCTGGTCCGAGCCAGAAATCCCAATCGAGTTCTTCAGGAACAGGAGCCACTGGAATGACCGGCGAAGCGACCATGCCATTGATGCCGCACGTCACTCGCTTCACGGTGCCGATGCGACCGTTTTTTACCAGAGCAACAGCCTGCAGGAAACGTTGACCAGACTCACTTCGCTGCATCGTGCCGACCTGAAAGACTCGACCAGTCTCCTTGACGACTTTTTCGATAAGCTTTCCTTCGTCGATGGTCAGGGTGAGCGGTTTTTCACAATAGACGTCTTTGCCTGCGTACATCGCTTCGACTGCAATCTTTGTGTGCCAGTGGTCTGGCGTGGCGATCATGACAGCGTCGATGTCCTTTCGATCAAGGATCTTTCGGTAGTCTTTGTAGGCGTCAGGTTTCTTGCCTTGGCGTTTTTCCACCTTTTCAACATTTGCCCCCAAAACATTCTCGTCGATGTCCGCCAAGGCGGCGAAATCGGCAAAAGCAAATGACTTGCTGGTGATGGCCCAGCCTTGATTTCGCAGACCGATAGTCGCAAAGACCGGACGGTCATTGGCCGATTCGTAGCCAAAGGCGCGGTTCGTCGACGGAAGCAGAATAGTGGCGGCTCCCACGGCGGCTGTCGTTTTTAGAAATTGACGACGGGAGGTTTGCTGAGAAATGGTCATCTAGCGAAATCCTTTATGAGAAAACGAGTTGGAGTATTCAAAGGAGTAGGTTTGGTGGGGGAACGCGTCCAAAGTAAACATTTCGGGTTGCTGCGAGAGAATATTTCCCTCGTCGCTTACTGACAGTAACCTTAACCGATCAAACGCTCTTCAACAAAAGGTTGGTCAAGAAACTTTTCTTATCCTTGCTCGCCAGACCAATTTTTCTCGCGAGGCGCAAAAGCTCACGCACGGCTGAATTGGCGATTTCTCAGCTCTCTGCCACGTCATTCGTCGAAGAACCATATTTTTTCAGAGGCATCCACCGCGAATCGCAACAAGTGCTTGTTTGGCAGGGAAGTTGGGATACACTCGATATAGCCGGGCTGGGGGTTGTGACGGCTGTCTTTGCGAAATTACATAAATATTATGATCCAATTTTGGACATGATGCGTTTTCAGACGCAGAGTGGGAGTTGCGTTAAGATGAATTCAATGCAGCAGCAGCCTGACACTCCGTAAAATCACTTCATTCGAAATGCTTCCTTGCTGGCTGATGTCGTATT
>DAOUPA010000191.1 GCA_030626405.1 Planctomicrobium sp. | reverse complement strand
TTGTCGGCGAATCTTTCGGCTCAATGGAGATTCGTGAAGCTGGTTGCGATTGCTCGTGGCACTTTCAGTCGTACCAAATCCAGCAACAATTTCACTTCGAAATCAACAGATGAACAGGAGGGTCAAATTCGATTAAGGCACAGCCTTGGAAAAACTTTCTCAGCTACTTGAATAGACCCAGCGAATACAGCTATAAATCGTCAGGGACGTGTTCATTTCTCTTGATCCTGGAGTCACGCGAGCATGAAGCTGATACGGCAAGAGCGACTTCAGTTGATCCAGGGAGAGAACGCCCAATTCTACGAAATTGATCTTTGCGAAGTTGGTCCTGAAAAGTTTGTTGTCAACTTCCGCTATCACCGTGGTTCAAGTCTGGTCAACGAAGGAACCAACACTCCGGTCGCTGTCACTGAAGCCGATGCCATCAGAGTCTTTGAACGCCTGGTGCGGAGCCAACGTGACAAAGGGTATCGTACCGCCGACGAAAACGTTGCTGCATCCGAATCATTGCCTGGCGAAGACGAAAAATCGGTACTCGACCCACTCAGGCAATCTGTCCTTTCTCGCGTGATGGAAGGACATTCCTCCAAGAGCGACTGGAAAATTTCCCGGGCGGTCTGGAGTTGCGGGGTACTCAAGATCTCCCAAGCCGAACCATACCTTATTGCATTGCTCGGCACCGGTGATTCAATGCTCGATTACAGCATTGCCTGGGCGCTTGGGCAGTGCGGGACATCAGCTTGTGCCAAAGAACTTGAGGCCATCGAAGGCGATGGCGAATCACCAAGTGCTGTGCGCAGAATCGCTGGCTATGCTCTTAGAGAGGTTGCCACCGCGCAGCAGCGAGAAGAGTTGATCGCCAAATGCATTCGCCAGTTGCCAGAGGAACTCAAGGACCTCGCCCAACAAGGTCCCTGCGAACAATTCCAGGTCGCTTTCAGCGAAGTTTTGAATCGATCTGACGCCAACACCTCTGTCGTTCTGGAGATGGCCTACTACATCGACAATGAGCACGTACGACCAGCGGTGATCAATGTGCTTCGGGAACTGCCACTCAAACCGAATCACTTTCAAAGAATCCGACACATCTTCAAAGCGGCTGAGATGCGCCGCGATGCAGATCTATTTGGACTGTTAGGTTGGCGTTTTGCAACAACATTCGGCAACTTCCGCATGGGGCCAAGGTGGTATTACCCGCGCCGGGAAATTCCAACACTCGGAGAAGATGCAACACAGGCCTACAGTGCTCAAACACGTGTTTACCTCTGCAAACGCATTTGGCGCACATTGAGAAAATTGGGTGAAGGGGATTCCAGCGACTATTGCAAAATGGCAGCAGGTGTCCTGAAACAATTCTCTGATGCTGACGGATCTACCCCTCGTGAAGTCAGGTGGTATCGCTGGGATTCAAAATCAAATCGTGGCGAGTGGGTCACATCCAACTATGATCGATTTTCAAGATTCCTCGCTTTCAACGGAATCCTCTATACAAACAGTTCCCGGTATCAACTTGATCCCGCAGGAAATCAGTTTCGCTGCGCGGTCAACTATCAACCTGGGCAACCGGCTCCCGAAGGGCGTGAAGAAGCGTTTCCGAAACTTTGGGATCAGGCTCCCGAAGTCGTCGTCGATTTGTTGCTCGCGAGCCAATGTGAACCTGTCCACACGTTTGGAATTGGCGTGTTGAGAGCGAATGCAGCATTCCAGGATCTCATCACAATTGAAGCTTTGTCTGCTCTGCTGGGTGTGAAGTACCGCATCACCACGCAGTTTACATTTGATGTGGTTGTCAAACGTTTTGACATCGCAAATCCGGATGCCACGTTGTTGCTGGCATTGGCGAATTGCGATCTCGACGCAGCACGCGACCAGGCTTACCAGTGGATTCACGAATGCCGCGAGCGACTCGTCGAGCAAACCGATCTTTGGGCGAAACTCATCGTCAGTCGTCAGGATTCAACGCGACGATTCATTCGCGATGAATTGCCGAATCTATTGCTGGGAACAGAAGCGACACAGGTGGTGATCGGAAAAGTGCTGGCATTCCTTACATCAGTTCAGACAGATGTCATTGAGACGGATTCCAATGAATCAGTAGAAAGCGAAATTGCCCGCGATGCAACAGAAACTCTACTCATCGCATTTCCTGATCATCTCAAAGTTATTGGTGTGGATATCATTCGCGATTTAGCCCGGCATCCGATGATGGAACTCCAACGATTCGCGGGAGAGTTGATTCTCAGGCACTCCGAATTGGCATCTCACCCTCCTACAGATATTTTGAACATGCTGTTGGCTTCTGAGCACGAAGCATCCCGCAATGTTGCTGTGCGTATTATCGGACAACTCCCGGAATCGGTCCTGTCGGAGAGCATTGACCTGTTGTTTGATCTCGCCCGCCACGAGCGCGAAGATATTCGCCAACTCATCCGGCCCGCAATTTCTAAAACTGCTCAGGGAAACTCTGAATTCGCGAGAGAGATCAGCCATCGTTTTATTGAGGCCCTGCTCATCCCCGGCGCTCCCGAAGGAGTTCCCAGCCATACAGCACTCGTGCTTCGCGAAGACTTACGTGACTACCTGTCCGAAGTCACGCAGGAAACCGTTTGGAAACTGCTGTACTCTCGTTCTGCACCCGCCCAGGAAGTGGGCGGTATGCTTTTGGCATCCAACGTTGATTCCTCCTCGCTGAGCGTGGAAGAAATTGCCAGACTCTGCCATCACAAGGTGCTTTCCGTCCGTGAATCCGCGCGAACAATGTGTCAGCAGAACCTGGAGCGTTTCCAAGCCGAACCTGAAAACGCTGCACTGATGATCGATTCTGCCTGGGAAGACACACGCCAGTTTGCCTTCGCGTTTTTTGAAGATAATTTCTCATCGGAAGATGCGCTCTCACCAGAAGTACTCATCAGTATTTGCGACAGTGTGAGGCCTGATGTTCAACTCTTCGGACGGGGGATGATCACACGGCTCTTTCATGACGAGCATGGGGAAGACTATCTTCTCAAACTGAGTGAACATCCCAGCGCTGGAATGCAGTTGTTTGTCTCGAATCTGTTAGATCAATACGCCAACGAGCCGGAGGTTCTTCGCGAGTTGTCGCTGTTCTTCATCACGGTTTTGTCTCGCGTCAACAAAGGCCGGGTTGCCAAAACGAGAACTTTCGTTTTGCTTGAACGGGAAGCATTAAAAAACGAAGACTCCGCTCGAATCGTGGCGGAAATACTGGGACGATTATCGGCCACGACCGCGATTATGGATCGCGGAAAAATGGTCGAGATGATGTTGCAGATTCAAGGGGCTTATCCTGGCATCAAACTGCCACTGATCGTCCAACCACTGGAGGTGCGTGGTGGAGTTTAACTATTCATATCAACGAGACAGTCTGGTCGACAACAAATCGTCGCGCACACAAATTTCGTTCTCGCCCGACACATTGCGGCAATCAACTTTCTTTCGAGGCCAACTCCGACAGAAAGTCGCGTTCCGCGAGGCAATGAGTGCCCTGCACGATGTTGTGGTCTCGGACCAACGCTGGCATCCCAAAGACCGTACTGAGTACAAAGCCTGGCTTGCGAACCAGGAAACTGTCGACTGGGTAGCAATTGCTCAGCAAACACAACAACTCGATGCTCAAATTAGCGAAATCCGCAAGGAACTTGATGACCTCCGCAAGTCTCGCAGCAAAAGAATGGGACCATATTACAATGCTCAAAACAGATACTTCAAATACCTGTATCAATTTGCCAAAGATGCATGGTGGGTTCTCGACCCGGTGATCACCGTCCACCCAGACGAATTATTCTTTGAATGCTTCAGCCAGGACGAATCGAGTTACGGACGACTGAGCCTGAATTACAATGTCTTTCAGGACGTTGGTGAGTTTTCCTGTGGAACCACCAACATTGACTACTCTGAGAATCTCTACAACGAATTCCAAAAAGTCCGCAGCTACAAAAATACTCAGTTCGAAATTGATCCCAGTGGATTTGAAGTGCAAACGGGAGCGGATGAGAGCTTCAAAGAGGTCAAAATTGACTTGCCAGACAGTTGGGTGCGAGGCTTTCTTCAGGTCAGTTCGGCGATGTCTTTGCCGATGGTTACGTTTCAACTCGACCCGATGGATATTCATAATATCTGCTTCCATCTGAGACGGCGAAAAGAGGTCAAAGGTCCACGCTCGCTCCGCTATCAACTCAAGCCTGGGGAACCGGTGAGGATTGTGATTGATCCCTGGGGAACTGTTCTCGAATGTCCTCGTTCGATTTACACAGGAGATAGCGAACAGGAAATCCGAGTTTGGGGACGCAGACGCATTCACATTCTCGAACGGCTGATTCCGGTCGCCAAGAGTTTCACCGTTCAACTCTTAGGTAAGGGAATGCCCTCATTCTATATGGCCGACTTGGGTGACATGACTTTCACACTTGGTCTTTCCGGGTGGACAACCAACGACTGGGCATCCTCAGCCAACTTTGATTTACTAGCTCCTCGTGCCGATGTGGATCAACTGACGAAAGTCAGGGTCTTTGAAGCGTTGTGCGAAACATGGTACGAATCGCCTGATTCACTTGCGCAACGACTGGACCTCGACCGTTCCGTGGTTTTGAGTTCCCTGGCTGCCTGGACTCAAGCAGGACGAGCGATTTGGGATGGAAACAAACAGGTCTACCGTGTTCGTGAACTCGCGCGAGAACCTCTCCCCTTGGATCAACTGAGATTCACGAGTGATCGGGAAGAAAACGCCACACGATTCCTGGATGACAAAGCGGTCAAGGTGACATCCACTTTTGAAGACAACGATCAAGTGCGCACAATCGAAGGATGGGTCAAAAGCAAGAAACGCAAATATGAACCATCGTTAAAGGTCGATGCCGACGAGCGAATTATCGAAGCGGAATGCACCTGCAACTGGCATCAGCAAAATCGTTTGCGAATGGGACCCTGCGAGCACATATTGGCACTGCGGATGCAGTTTATTAAACAGAACCGACCATCGTGGCTACGATCGTTGATGCATTGAGGATGAGAAGAATTTTTTAAAGAAAAGTGAATTTGATGCGGAGTGGGAACGTGAGTGAGCCTTGCAACCCGGGCGGCGGATCGCCGTTCATGTGATTTGGTTCAGACTGCGTCACTGGTCCACTCTTGACTGTGCAATTCTCGAACTAGTGTCGCGTTTGCGGTGCGAATCCGTTGGATTCAAACTGCGACACTAGTTCGGAATTGCTTGAGTTGAGCGGCCCAGTCCTGAGAGCCTTTCGAAGGGAAACTCGCTCCACTCCGCATCAGTTCTTTATTCGTAACAAATGAGGTGAAACGATCACATGGAGTGGAGACATGAGTGAGCCTTGCAACCCGGGCGGCGGATCGCCGTCCATGTGATTTGGTTTAGACTGCGTCACTGGTCCACTCTTGACTGTGCGATTCATCGCACCCGTACGGCGTTTGCGGTGCGAATCCGTTGGATTCAAACTGCCGTACGGGTGCGGAATCGCTTGAGTTGAGCGGCCCAGTCCTGAGAGCCTTTCGAAGGGAAACTCATTCCACTTCATGTGATTTTTGTTTTTGGGATATCCATGGCCAGTCGACAGGAACTTTACGATCGGATCAGAGAAACATCTCGAAACGAGGTGATTCTCGAAGAGATGATCCGCCTCGGATTCTGGCCTCGCGATGAGGCAGCCCCTCATAATCCAGCTGCTGAAATACGCCGTGAAGGAGAACTGACGCGGCAGCTTCAGGAACTCGCGACTCAAAACCGAAGACTGAAAGACGTTGAGGGGCAGAAGCGCGCGGCCCGCAAGAAGCGAATGCAGGAGTCTCGGCAGAAACAAAAAGAAAACAAAGAACGCCGACTCAGGGAACGTGAAGAGCGATCAGCTGCATGGCAAAAGAAGAAGCAAACCGAGATCGTCTACCTGGGAGAAGAGGTCTCGACATCTCTCAATCAACAAACCAGCGATGTCACTCGGCTCTCCAATTCAGGTCTGCCAAACTTCGCCAGCGTGGAAGCCCTGGCGAACGCTATGGGCATTCATGTCGGAGAACTACGGTTCCTGTCTTATAACCGCCGGACAGCACAAGTCAGCCATTACCGCCGATTTGGCCTCCGCAAGAAAACAGGTGGTATTCGCAAAATCTCCGCTCCCATGCCGAGACTCAAGCGCGCACAGGAATGGATCTTAGCCAATATTCTGGAGTTGATCCCTCTACACGATGCCGCACACGGCTTCCGACGCGGGCGTTCGATCGTGACAAACGCTCGACCGCATGTCGGACAGGGTGTTGTCATCAACATGGATCTCGAAGACTTCTTTCCAACGGTGACGTTCCCAAGAATCCGAGGCGTTTTTCGAAAAATGGGCTACTCTGGACAGCTTTCAACAGTATTCGCGTTAATTTGTTCTGAGCCTGAGACCGAAGAAGTTCAGCTCGACGGACGAACATACTTTGTCGCCAAGACTGACCGACGACTCCCCCAAGGCGCTCCCACAAGCCCGGCACTGACCAACATTCTTTGTCGCGGACTCGACGCTCGCCTGACTGGTCTCGCGCAGCGATTTGACTTCACTTACACCCGTTACGCAGATGACATGACCTTCTCTGGATCGGAGTCAGCATTACAAAATATTGGACGCGTTCTCAGGCAGGCGAAGTACATCATTGAGCAGGAAGATTTCAAAGTTCACCCAAAGAAAACACGAATCTTCCGCAAATCGAGCCGTCAGGAAGTGACGGGGCTGGTCGTGAACGAACGCTTAGGTATCAATCGAGAACTGCTGAGGCGGTTTCGCGCCCTACTTTTTCAGATCGAAAAAGATGGACCTGCCAACAAACAATGGGGCCATTCAGGCGATGTGATGACATCAATTGAAGGGTTCGCCAACTTTGTGGCGATGGTCAACCCTGAGCAAGGACGACTCTTCCAAGAGACGGTTCGAACATTACACTCTAAACATGGGCAAGGTGAGAAGCGTTACGCGCAGCGAGTCAAGTGGGTAGAGAAGCCCACCGTCGTACCAAGTACCACCACTGAACCTTTGGCAGATTCCTCCCCAACCAAAGCTAAGAAAAAACCCTGGTGGAAATTCTGGTAATTATGAGTGCGAAGCTTCTTCGGAAGTCGGCTCTTCAAAAGAACAAAGGCGACCACAACTCCCTGAGAGTTGTACAGCTCCGCACAGAGCGGCGATGACAAACAGGCTTGTGACGTAGATTGCTTTACCTGGGAAATTGCTCACTTTTAAGCCATACAGGTAGTGAAATCCGCCCTCTGGCTCAGCAATCACACCCCAGA
This sequence comes from Planctomicrobium sp., assembly GCA_030626405.1. Taxonomy (GTDB): domain Bacteria; phylum Planctomycetota; class Planctomycetia; order Planctomycetales; family Planctomycetaceae; genus Thalassoglobus. The sequence continues at coordinate 4,517 of DAOUPA010000191.1, read as the reverse complement.
TGAGAATGACCATAAATCCTGTCAGAAGAACTCCCACCATCCCACCCTTCATGAGGATCGGATAGAGAACTTTCCAATTCACTGCAAATAACCAGAACGCAATCCAGGCCAAAAGTGGTATCCAGGGCGCAATAAACTGCACCAGTTCCACCATCAGTTGAGCAACAGCAACAACAACATTCCAGATTGATTGCAGGACTTCCATCAAGTTTCTTCCGCGAAAATAAGGTGTTTCTAACGAGTGAAGAGTCGCGAATTCCGGCTTTGGATTCAAGTGACTCAACAGACCCGCGGTTTTTGCTTCTCAGCGGTAGGAATCAGACTCGCGACGCCGCCCTTTCCTTAAGTTGGGTCGACAGGATAGAATAGTGCGACGGAAATTTGTGTCCTGAACCGGGGCGACCACAGAAGGAATCGAGATGTCGGCAGAGAACAGCGGAGCTATTCAGAAACTCAGCAAAGCTCATCGAGATATTCGTGAGCAAATGTCGAAGGTGATTATCGGTCAGGAAGAGGTGATCGATCAGTTGCTCATCGCACTCTTCAGCCGAGGGCATTGCCTGCTCGAAGGTGTCCCGGGACTGGCGAAAACGTTGATGATCAATTCGTTGGCGGAATGTCTTTCGATGAGTTTCTCTCGAATCCAGTTCACGCCCGACCTGATGCCTGCGGATATTACCGGGACCGATGTTCTCGCCGTCAATCAGGAGACCGGCGAGCGAGAGTTCCGCTTCATCAAGGGTCCGCTGTTTCACAATGTTGTTCTGGCAGACGAAATCAACCGGACGCCACCGAAAACTCAGGCAGCACTGCTTGAGGCGATGCAGGAGCATCAGGTGACCGTGGGTCAGACGCGGCATCAACTCAACGCCCCGTTCTTCGTATTAGCGACGCAGAATCCCATTGAACAGGAAGGAACGTATCAACTGCCGGAAGCGCAGCAGGACCGTTTCATGTTCAAGGTGTTTGTTGACTATCCCTCTTTCGAAGAAGAGAAGTTGATCGCCAAAGTGACGACTGGAAATCTCAAAAGCGAAATCAAGCCAGTCCTCACTGGCGAAGAAATATTGGAACTGCAAGCGGTCGTTCGCGAAGTCCCAGTGAGCGATCACGTCGTGGACTATGCGTTGGCACTTGTACGACAAACACGGATCGGTCAGGAAGGCGTTCCTGATTTCGTCAATGAATGGATCAGTTGGGGCGCCGGACCTCGTGCCGTGCAGTATCTACTTCTGGGAGGCAAAGCCCGCGCGTTATTGAACGGTCGGACAAACGTTTCGACAGAAGACATCGCCGCACTCGCCGGTCCGATTTTGAGACATCGCATTGTGACGAACTTCTCCGCCGAGAGTGATGGCATTACAACGGACGATGTCATCGAACGACTCATCGAAGAAACGCCAGCAAAAGAAGGCGAACTGACAACGGACCCGCGATTGAAGAAGATGTTCGCCGCTCCGGTCACGGCGTCATAAGTAGAACTGCTGAATTGTCGCACATTTAAAAGTGTGCGGCAAAGCGAGTGCATTGAATACTCACGCAGCACAAACACAGATTGCGTTCAACTAATAAGTAATAAACAAAGAAACCCGTGTCAAAATCGACTGATCATATTCTGCCGTCCGATGCGATTTCGCGAATCTCGCGATTGGAAGTTCAGGCGCGGCAGGTTGTCGAAGGTTTTCTGTCCGGGCAACACCGCAGCCCTTACTTTGGGCAGTCGATTGAGTTCGTCCAACACCGTGAATATGTCCCTGGCGATGATATCCGGCGTATCGACTGGAAAGTCTGGTCGAAGACCGACAAGTATTACATCAAACAGTATGAGGAAGAGACGAATCTGCGGACAACGATTCTGGTCGACTCCAGCGAGTCGATGCAGTTCGGTTCAGGCGATCTCAGCAAATACGACTACGCCAGCTCCATCGCCGCCTGCCTGACTTATCTTCTACTGCGACAATCAGACGCTGTCAGCCTTTCCGTCTTCGATGAAGAAATTCGCTTGCGGGCACCATCGCGAAGTCGGCATACGCACCTCGGGACAATCCTCTCCGTCCTCGCGCAAGAACGTGCATCCAAGAAAACGAGCATGTACAAGCTGCTGCGGACCGTTGCCGACGAAAAAACAGAGAAGGGGATGGTTGTGTTGATTTCCGACCTCTTCGTACCGGTCGAAGATCTGTTCCGAGGGCTGCGAATGCTCAAAAAGCGTGGGCACGAAGTGTTGCTGTTTCACGTCCTCGATGACCAGGAAATCGATTTCAATTACGCCGGAACGACCCGCTTTGAAGGGTTGGAAGATGTTGGCGAATTAACCTGCGATCCGAAATCGCTTCGCGACGGATATCAGGCAGCAATGAACGCTTTTCTTGATGAAGTCCGGCGGCGTTGTGCCCGCAACATGATCGACTACCAAACCATCCGCACCAGCGAACCGCTCGACGCCGTGCTGCGACACTACATGAACCACCGCGTCGGCTTGCGTGGTTCAATAAGATAGCGCCGTTTGCGACTTGAAATTCTTGTGACTGGTGAAGTGTCCCTTCCTTCGAGATGATCTCATGCTGAAATTTGCTGTTCAACTTCAATTGACGTTTTGTTTTATGGCGTCTATTTGCTCTGCTTCAGACATCCTGCTGGAAACCGAAAGTTTCGACGATCACGGTGGGTGGAACCTCGATACTCAGTTCATCACTGAAATGGGATCGCCGTACCTGTTGGCACATGGTTTGGGACGATCCGTTGACGATGCGGCAACGACAATCAATGTCGATCAGTCAGGCACCTATCGCGTTTTCGTTCGCACGAAAGACTGGGTTGCTCGCTGGAATGCAAAAGGACAACCAGGTCGCTTTCAAGTGATGATCAACGGAACCGCGCTGAAAGAAACATTCGGAACCAAAGGCTCTGAATGGTTTTGGCACGATGGAGGTGAAATGAAATTAACGGCTGGTGAAATCAAAATTTCATTGCACGATCTCACCGGATTCGATGGACGCTGCGACGCAATTTACTTCACACAAAGCAATGTTATTCCACCCAACGACGAGAAATCCTTGTCGAATTGGAGACGCGAGCAACTAGGTTTGAAAGAAGAACTCACACTGAAAAAAGGTTACGACCTTGTTGTCGTTGGAGGTGGTTACTCCGGGATGGGGGCGGCTCTTGCCGCGGCTCGTGCTGGTTGCAAAGTGGCACTCATTCAAAATCGACCGGTACTGGGTGGGAATGGTTCGAGCGAGGTTCGCGTCTGGGCACAAGGAAACATCCGTCGTGGCAAATACCCGCGCATCGGTGAAATCGTCGACGAATTCGCCGACCACGCGAAGAAGTCTCCCGGCACGTACCAGGAGTTTGAAGATGCAAAGAAGGAAGCGATTGTTCGAGCCGAGAAAAACATCGATCTGTTCCTGAATCATCATGCTTACAAAGTTGATACAACCGGCGATCACATCACTGCCGTCTATGCGTTCGATACACGAACGAGTGCGCATTCGAAAATCGAAGGGACGCTCTTCTGTGATGCCACCGGACATGGCACGATTGGCGAACTTGCCAGGGCCGATTGGGATATGGAAAAAGCCGGTCGCATGGGGATGAGTAATATGTGGGCCTGGGGTGAAGGTGAAAGTGACGTCGACTACCCAGACACGCCGTGGGCGCTTGATCTGGCAATGAAAGACTTTCCTTACCCGCGCGATCATCACGGGCAATGGTTTTGGGAAAGTGGCTTTGATAAAGACGCAATCGGAGACGCCGAAGGGATACGCGACTGGAACTTAAGAGCCGTCTATGGTGCGTTCAACGCAATGAAGAATCGCGACGGTGCAGTCAAGCACAAAACCGCATTCTTAACCTGGATTGCCTACATTGGCGGGCCGCGCGAGTCTCGTCAGTTGATTGGCGATGTTCTTTTGACCGAAGAAGACATTGTTTCCAAGCGTGATTTCCCGGATGGTTGCGTTCCAAGCACTTGGTCGATTGACTTGCACTACCCCAAAAAACAATACGCAGAAAAATTCCCTGACAATCCGTTCATCTCCGTCGCCGTCCACGGGAAAGGTGTCGACCGCAGTTATGGATATCCGGTTCCGTACCGCTGCTTCTACTCTCGAAACATCGATAATCTCTTCATGGCAGGTCGCTGCATTAGTGTCACGCACGAGGCACTCGGAACAGTTCGCGTCATGAAAACCTGTGGGATGATGGGCGAAGTTGTCGGAAAGGCGGCTTCGGTTTGTGTTTTGCGAAATTGTTTCCCGAGAGACGTCTACGAACGCTACTGGTCCGACCTCGACGGACTCCTCAAACTCCCTGGCAAAGCCTATCGCGAAAATGTAAAGGCTGAGTTCACAATCCCTGATGATGCCCTCGCTTCCGCCGGACCGTATGGCCCACCGTCCGGACTCGACCCTGCGTCACTGCCTGGAATTGTCGTCGATGATCGTCAGGCACAGAAAACCGGGACTTGGACTGAAGGCCAAGGTCTGAAGGGTTACGTCGGGTACGGATACCTT
>DAOUPA010000776.1 GCA_030626405.1 Planctomicrobium sp. | reverse complement strand
CTGAGTCCCAATAGAACAAGCCCGAACAACCACACACCGGTGCGTGGTCGACTGGTCAACTGCCGTGTTGACCAACATAGATAAGCAACGAGAACGCAGCCGCTTAGCAAGGCAGGGAGAAGCTCCAGCAGTGAACCCAGATGCTGCGAATTTCGCGGCCAGACCCATTCGCCCGAGACGCCCAAGGGGATCTCCGAAAACCACATCAACCAAAGTTGAAAAGCGGCTCCAGCAATGCACAAAGCAAAAACCAAAGCAGGGATCAGACCCCCTGCTTCAATTTCCGCAGAGACCGCACTCTGGTCACTTTCCTGCACTTAGACTCTCTTTCTAAGGCTGTCTTTTAACGCCAATCGTGCTGTGTGAGCGATTGGCTTCAGTTTCATTCATCGAGTAACGCAATTACAAGACCGCTTCTGACTTTGGGGTCGAACCATGTTGACTTGGGAGGCATGAAGCGGTTTTGGTCGCAGACTTTGACGAACTGTTTCATTGTGACCGGAGCCAGGGAGATTGCCAAATCGAAGTCGCCGTTGTCGACTCGCTCGACAAGATATTCGGACGTTTTATTGCCTCCAACGTAGTTGATTCGCTTGTCTCGATTATCAGGCATGCCAAGAATTCTGTCGATGATGTGTCGCTGCACGATGTCGGCGTCAATCGATTCCGCAGCATTCTCTGGATCGAAGGAATCGGACTTCGGCAGGAGTTCATACCACTTCCCAGCGATGTAGACTCCGACTTTGTTCACGACGTCTGGGCGGTAGGTTGTCGCTCCGGCGAGTTCGTTGACTTCGAAATTTTCGGCTGCCTGTTCGAGGAAGACTTCCGGTGAAACATCGTTGAGTGGTAGTAAACGGTTATAGGGTTCGAGACCGAGCTGCGAATTCATGAAGAAGACCGTCAGGAAATAATCCTTTCCTAAAGCCGCCGCTGCTGCGCTGCGATGGTTTCCATCGGCGACATACGAAGCTGGCTCTGCGGCGAGGAGGTCGATCAGTTTTTGCTGCTCTTGACCTTCTGTCACCAACCAGACTCGATGTCGGTTGCCTGCCTCGTCGACGACTTCGTAATCGCATACGCGACTGCTTGCCGTTCCAGACAATGCAGCCTCAAGTTCACCCGACTCATCTTTCACTCCTAGATTGACCATTCCTACATAGGCACTGGTCGCATCGATCAGGTTCGCTCGACCTTGCGCTTTTTCAGGCCGCACACCTTCGTTGCGAATAATTGAACCGTTCGGGGTTTTCTCGGTGCGAATCTCACCGGTGGCTGCGTAGCCTCCGACGCCGAGTTGTGGTTCTTCTGGCCGTTTTGGAGAGGTGATTTCGTAAACCCAGAGCAAATTCTGGATCTCTTTGGTGAGAGGGCTCGCGACAAGATTCTGCATCTGTTCGCCTGAATGAGCGAGGGCCTCTTCGCTTCCTTCTGTGAGGGCACTGGCGAGATCGTCCACATGGCAATGTGCCATTGTGATCCGCAGGACATTCTCCGGTTTTGCCTGAAGAAGATCCCAGATTTCTCGATCACTCTGAAACTCATCGTAATTGGGGGAACTGATGCGTCTCGTCGCTTCAGAATCAACGGGCACCAGAGCACGAGTCACAGGTCGGAG
>DAOUPA010000349.1 GCA_030626405.1 Planctomicrobium sp. | reverse complement strand
GTCTTCAACGTTGATCTTTTGATTGCGAATCGTGATTGTTGCTTCCCGTTCTTCGCTGCCTGTGAAGCGGAAGTGATAGACGGCGTCCAGGTCGCCGGCTTTGCCTGACTGAAAGACGAGCGGAGAATACTTGATGAAACCTTCGGCAGTGTCGACGCGTAAACCATTGCCGACGACTTTCATCTGCTTGTGCGGGAACCGTTTTTTGACATGGTCTTTGGCATCAGAGTTTTCGAGAACGTAGACCGTTTCTTCTTTTTTCTGAAGTGGTTTCACAACCTCTTTGAGGTGAGTCGTTTTACTTTCCAAATACGGGCCGATCACGTCCTCGCCTGCCGGACAGACCGACATGCAGTAGGCCGCTTTGTAGTTCGCTCCGAACGAAAGGCTCTGCCACATTGATGCCGATTCTTTGTCAGTCACTTTCTTTCGGTAGCCAACGGCGGATTTGCTCGAAGCAATTTGTTCGGCCCAGTCAGTGAAGCCGCCCATGAACTCACGGTAGTTGTGCGTATAGCAAGCCGAGAAATCGAAATCTCCTTGAGAAGAGATCGCACCGACCGGACAGGCAGCCACGCAGAGCTTACATTCCAGGCAAGGGTTCCAATCGATGGTGACGCTCTCTTCATCAACTTCGGCAGCGACGAGAATCGTTCCCAGCAGGATGAAGTTTCCGAACTTCGGGTGAATCACACAGCGATGAATTCCCATGTGTCCCAGACCCGCCGCGACCGCAACCGGTTTGTGGCTGACGACCCAGATCTTGCCTGGGAAGTTGTCCATTTCCATCGGGAAACCCATCGGCGGATTGAGTGCGGCGATCCCTCGATCTTCCAGAGAACGAACGATCTCGTGTCCGACTTCATCAACGACATCTCCAGTCAGGTGGAACTCACGATTCGCAAGAGATCTGGCAGGCGACTTGATCGGCTCTCGATTCATCCGCACAACGTAGCTGATTAACGTTTTCGTTTTCGGAAACGCTCTGAGGATATCATCCCGCTGATCATCAAGTTCCGGTCGATCAATCGCCACAAACCCAACATCATCCGCCCCGACCGCCAACAATGAGTCTTTCAACTCCTGAGCAGAGAGCCGGACGTTTTCCTGGATGAGTTCAACAGTTTGTGTCATGGCTTAAACCTTTCGAATTTACTGTACGTGCAACTACTCTGGTGAAAAATAACCGTAGGGTGGGTGCAGTACGCGTGTTTCAGGGTTGGTGGGTTACGCAAGTCGAGGTGGAAACATCGTGCAAGTTGAATCACTGTTCACTCGCATGCGTAACCCACCTTCCAGCAGGCTTCACCCACCCTACGCTACGGATCAGTCATTCACTTCGAGTGTATGTGCAACTATTATTGCAAAAAAAGTTACGAGAGCTGACTGACCTGTCGGGCAGCATCACGAACGCTCGCGATGAACTCATCGCCCATCAGTTCTGTTGCCTGAGCTTGTGCTTCTTCCCAGGCAGGGGAGACTTCCTTCAATAAATCACGTCCTGACTTTGTGAGACGGACCGGCTGTGCGCGAGCGTCTTCGTCCTCAATACTTTCCAGCCAGCCTCTCGATTTCATACGTTCGATATTCCGGCTGAGTGTTGAACGGTCGATCTGCAACACCTCTCCAATTTCACTCGGACGAACGGTTTTTCGTAACGAAACCACAACGAGGATATTCATCTGACTCACCTTGAGGCCAAAGGGTCTTAAGGCATCGTCATAAATGTTCGTCACAGCACGATTGATCAACCGCAACCGTACTGCAATACACTCATTCGCAATTTGACTGACCGAAACCGCCATTATTGTGTCACCTTTGCGATTGATTGTACATACAATCAGTTCCGTGTCAAGATTAAATGCAAGAAACGTTCACTCAGGTTTGCATATCCATGTCCACCCCACTCAAATTGACCCAGGAACATTTGAGGCTTAACGCTTTCAGGCCTTCAGGAAAGATTGCAGCATGAAACGATTTTCGATTTTACTGGTCACCCTGTTTTCCTTCACTGTTGTCGGGAATCAGACTCAAGGAGCGGATTGGGCGACGTATCGCGCTGATGCGTCCAGAAGCGGGTTCACTGAGGAAAACGTTCCTAATCAGTTCAACTTAAGATCGGTTTACAAGTCGTCTCACCCTCCGAAGCCTGCTTGGATCATGTCGCAGCGGTTGGAATATGATGCGGTTTTCCAGCCGATCATCATGGGGGAGATGGTTTACTGGGGCAGTTCTGTAGATGATCAGGTCTATGCCTTCGATATGAAAACCGGTGAACTCCGTTGGACATTTTTTACGGAAGGTCCGATTCGTTTTGCACCTGCTGGCTGGAAAGACCGGTTGTTTGTGGTGAGTGACGATGGCTGGCTGTATGCACTCTCGGCAGAGAACGGGAAGCTACTCTGGAAACATCGCGGTGGTCCAAATGATCGGAAGGTGATGGGGAATGACCGATTGATCTCTCGCTGGCCTGCACGCGGTGGGGCGGTCGTCATTGATGAGATGGTCTACTTCGCTGCTGGGATCTGGCAAAGCGACGGCGTTTTCATTCATGCTCTCGACGCTGAAACTGGAGAACTGAAATGGACGAACGCGGAGAGCGGGGCCATCGAAATGGCACAACCACATGGTGGCGCGAACGCCAAAAGCGGCGTCTCTGCTCAGGGATATCTATTGGCAGACAGCGATCAACTTTACGTACCGACCGGGCGTTCGGTCCCGGCTGTTTTTCAACGCAAGGATGGAGAGTTCCTCTACTATCATCTTCAAAAAAACCAACAGCGTGGCGGCTCTCTGGCGATGCTGGCAGATCAATTTCTGTGCAACGGCGGCTGTCTGTTCGACAAAAAAACGGGTGACCTTGCTTCACGATTGGGTATAGGGCCTGCGGTCTCGACATCTTCCGGTTTAGTACGAGCGGAAGGAAAATCCCTGGCAGCATATCGCTGGCAAGATCGACCTTCGAATGATCGAAAAGGGAAGCCTATTCAAGTTCGCGAGTTAGAAAAATCGCGACTGATTGATTGCGAACAGGAAGTCCTCGAATTCATCATTGCCGGCAACAATTCGATTCAAGGCGAAAATGGGCGTGTAAGCGCCATCGATTATAGCGGACAACGAAACACCTGGTGGTCGCATGAGGTCGAAGGCCGCGCACTGGGTCTCGCTTACGGAAACGGTTATCTGGTCGTCAGTACCGACAAAGGGTACATCTACTGTTTTGATGGTCAGGAAGGATCAGAGCCAAAGATCACAGAACAGACGAGCGCAGTTGAAGTTTCAGTTGCCGATAGTTTTCATCAGGCAGCGGATGAGATTCTCAAAAAGACAGGCACCACAAAAGGAATTTGCATCGACACAGCGTGCAACACTGGCGATCTGGCGATCGCGTTGGCTTCAAAATCGGAACTTCACATTTACGCAGTCGAAACAGATGAAAAGAAAGTCGACATTGCCCGCAAGAGAATTCACGATGTCGGATTGTACGGAACGCGCGTCACCGTACATCACGCAGATCCATCTCAGCCCAACTACCCCAAGAATTTCGCGAATCTGGTTGTCTCTCAACAATTATTAACTGAGGAAACCAACAAAGAACTTACGAAAGAACAACACCGAATTCAGCGTCCATACGGTGGGATGATTTGCGTTGGCCCACAGGAGAATTTGGAAGTCGAAAGACGTGGCGCGTTGAAAGGTGCTGGCAGTTGGACACACATGTACGCCGATGCTGCGAACACCGTTTGTTCCAGTGATGAACTGAGCGGCCCGCTCGAAATGTGTTGGTTTCGGGATGTCGATTTCGAACTGCCGAACCGTCACGGTCGCGGGCCTGCCCCGTTGACCCATCGTGGCGTGATGATTGTCGGAGGCGTCCACGGAATCTGTGCGCTGGATGCCTACAATGGGCAGACGCTGTGGGTTTATAATAAAAAGGAGTATCTGCGGGAATTCGATGGCATCCATCACGATGTGGCAGCGACCGAAGTCGGGAATCACTTTTGCATCGGCGATGACAGCCTCTTTTTAAGAACAGGCAACCGCTGCATTCAACTCGAATTAACCACCGGCAAGCAAATCGCCGTATTCTCAACGCCCACGAAAGAAGATGACGAAAACCGCGCGTGGGGCTACTTGGCGTATCAAGATGGTTTGCTGTTCGGAACCGTTTCGAATGAAGAACACAAAGTCAGCCCGCGATACAAATTGAGTAAGTTGTACTCGGAATCGGTCAAGCTGTTTGCAATTGATGTCAAAACAAAACAATTGAAATGGGAATACACCGCGAAGAACTCGATCCGCAATAATTCGATTGCTGTTGGAGCCGATTCGGTCTATCTGGTAGATCGTCAAATCGCCATGCAGGATCGCATCACCAACCCACGGCGGAATGGTCGACCCCTCCCGAAACTAAAACCGAACGAACAAGCAGACGGCTTGTTAATTTCTCTCGACACACAGTCAGGAAACGTCAACTGGGAGAAGAAAGAAGACATTTTCGGAACGCAACTCGCTGTTAGCAACGAATTCAACATCATCCTGATGAGCTATCTCGGACAGAATCACAATTTCTTCTCGCTTCCATCTGAAGTCGGTGGTCGGCTGGCTGCCTTTGATTCGAAAACCGGTGAGCGACTCTGGGATCAAAAAGCAGACTATCGCACGCGCCCGCTCATCAATGGTCCGACGATCTACACTCAGGAAGGTTCCTGGTATCTGCGAACGGGTGAACCACAACCGTTTCAACTCAACCGCTCATACGGCTGTGGCCAGATTGCAGCCAGTCGCCACATGATGCTCTTTCGATCTGCAACGCTGGGATATCTCGACCTGACGCGCGATGAAGGTGTCGAAAACTACGGCGGCATCCGCCTCGGTTGCTGGATCAACGCGATCCCTGCCGGTGGGCTGGTTTTAGTTCCGGATGGTTCCGCAAAGTGCAAATGCAGTTACCAAATGAAAGCCTGGTTCGCGCTGCAAGCGCGGCCTTGATGCTGTAGGGTGGGTGAAGTACGCGTGATTCAGAGTTGGTGGGTTTCGCAAGTTAAAGTAAAAACATAGTGCAAGTTAAATTACTGATCAGGTCGCGTACTTCACCCACCATTGATCAACCTGCACCCACCCTACGTCACTTCAAGGGGCAAGGGTGAAGAGATGTCTTACGAAAATTGAAGGAACGTAGCTGTGCAGAAGTGTGATGTGGCGATTATTGGGGGCGGGATTGTTGGCTTGGCGACGGCGTATCAGGTTCTGCAACAGTTTCCGCAACTGAAGGTCATCATTCTGGAGAAGGAGGCGGAAGTTGCGTTTCACCAGACTGGTCACAACTCCGGCGTGCTGCATTCCGGGATTTACTACAAACCGGGCACACTGCGCGCCGAGAACTGCCGGGCAGGCAAACAGGCGATGCAGGAGTTTTGTGAGAAAGAGGAAATCCCTTTCGATCTCTGTGGGAAAGTGATCGTTGCTGTTGATGAAGAAGAACGCGGACGTCTGAACGGCATCTACGAACGTGGACAAGCGAACGGCGTCAATTGCGAGATCATTTCTCAGTCGCGTTTGAACGAGATCGAACCGCACACCGCTGGCATTGAAGCGATTCATGTGCCTGAGGCCGGGATCATTGATTATCGACAAGTCAGCCAGCGCTTGGCAGAACGAATTCATGACGCAGGCAACAATATCTGGCTCAACGCAGAAGTGACTGACATTCGCCCGGAAACGGACGGAGTCACTCTCATCTCCGAACAAGGAGACTTGAAATGCAATTACCTGATTACTTGTGGCGGACTGTGGGAAGACCGGGTCATCAAACTGACAGGCGAAACACCAGAAGCGATGATCGTTCCGTTTCGTGGTGAGTTTTTTGAACTCAAACCAGAAGCGAGGCACCTTTGCAAGGGCCTCATTTATCCTGTCCCGAATCCGAGTTTTCCGTTCCTGGGAGTTCACTTCACGAAAACAATTTCTGGAGGTGTGGAATGCGGGCCAAATGCGGTGCTGGCGTTTGCTCGTGATGGTTACAAAAAAACAACCTTGAATGTCCGCGATCTGGCAGGTGCTCTTTCGAACCCTGGGTTTCTGAAGTTGGCGGGTAAGCACTGGAAGACAGGCATGGGAGAAATGTGGCGGTCCTGGAACAAAAACGCATTCGTCCAAACGCTGCAACGTCTCGTCCCGGAAATTCGCAGCGAGGATCTTACCGCTGCTCCATCCGGCGTTCGCGCTCAGGCACTTGCGAAGGATGGGAAAATCATCGACGATTTCATTTTTCAAGAATCGGAACGAATCATCCACATCGGCAACGCCCCGTCCCCAGCAGCGACGGCAGCACTGAATATCGGTAAACTGATCGTTGAGCGGCTGAGTAAACGAGATTTATAGAACATAGTACGACCCACTTAGCCTCCGGTGAATCACCGGAGGCTAAGTGTTGCGAACAAACACCACGGAATGAAAAATGGATACGCACCTCCCGCAAGAATGCCTGCCGGGACAAGTTGTGGACGCTCTCCAGGAAGCAGCCACGGTTGTTTCGCAGCGTGAACTGGCTGCCGAAACGTACGCGATTCGTATTGCGGCACCGAGTATTGCTTCGAACATCAAGCCAGGTCAGTTCTTTATGATCCGACCTGCCAACGGAACCGACCCGCTACTTGGACGTCCATTTGCCTTGTACGACACAATTCTTGACGAATCTGGAAAACCGGTCGCGTTCGAGTTTGCTTATCATGTGATCGGCAAAATGACCGGCATTATGAGCAACTGGAGCGAAGGCGAGTGTGTGGAACTTTGGGGTCCGCTCGGTAATGGCTTTCCAGTTTACAATGGAAAACATCTACTCTGTGTCGGCGGGGGTATTGGTTACACGCCATTCCTGGCAGTCGCTCGCGAGACACTCGGGCATCGCCAATACGGGACCGATACGTCCCGGTACGAATCGACTGCTTCCGCAAATCGCGTGACTCTCTGTTATGGCACACAAACAAAATCCGCGCGAGCAGACCTTGCTGACTTCGACGACATCGCTGGTCTCGACATCAAGATCTCAACCGACGATGGCACGGAAGGTCACCACGGTTTTGTCACGGACTTAATCAAGGAGATGTTCGACCTGCCAGAATCGGATCGCCCAGATGGCGTTTACTGCTGCGGTCCAGAACCCATGATGCACGCCGTCGCCCGCCTCTGCTTCGCCGCCAACATCCCCTGCTGGCTGTCACTAGAAACCCCCATGGCCTGCGGCTTCGGCGCGTGTTTTAGCTGCGTCACTAAAGTCCAAACCGAAAATGGGGAGTGGGACTACCGCAGAACCTGCGTTGAAGGACCGATCTTCCCTG
>DAOUPA010000536.1 GCA_030626405.1 Planctomicrobium sp. | reverse complement strand
TCTTCCGGAAGGCTCGTCGGTAAATTGCGTCCAAATCCGCGTTCTCGGCCCGACGAGAGGATATTCAAGGCATGGCTCCGATGTCCAATGCAAAGACAACAGGCTACTCAAGTCTCACTTTGCCCGTGCCCGCTCAAGAAGCATGGCTTGGACGACAATATGCTGGTTGTGTTCACGGCCGATCAGGGACGGGCTGGCGGTCACAGTGGGTTTTGAGGCATGGGCGACCACACGCGACCGTTGACCACCTACGACTTGACAATGCACATCCCGCTGATCTTTCGTCACCCCGACGCTATTGCCCGTCAGTGGCACTCCGGCATTACTTGACGGCAACGGACGACCATTTCGAACAAGCTGTCTCTGGAGTGAATCAAAAAGCGCTGCAGAATCCGGTGCAGTCAGTCGCCAGACCTCGCAAGCCGAGCCGTCTGCGCATGAAAAACCCTCTGAAAGTCAGGGGTTTACGACATCTGGCGTAATGGTGCGAGAAGTCAAAATGGAGCGGTCCAGACTCTCTTCGGAAGAGACTTTGAGACATTTTCAAAATGTCTCTGTTTCATAACCCCGACAACAAGCGAACTCTTTTACCTCGGGTGATGAGATAAATTGACCACCCCTTCAATTCTTACCAATCAGATTCTCTTCTCATACTGAACTTCCTGTTTCGCTTTCTTTCTTTCGAATTGAAGAAGTCTGTCGTGAATGGTTGGGTGGGGCGTTGAAACATTATGAACGGAAAGCGGCGTAAGCTTCTGCCTTTTGTTTCTCCGTACAACAGAACTGGCAGCAATTGTCAGTCGCTTCCTGCTACGCTGATTGGCAAATTGGCCATTAAAAAAGAGCTATTTGTACTCAGTCTGCACTGAATCGGCGGTGCCCCGCAGCCATTTTCGCGGCATCACTTCTTCAATTTCAGGTTGCCAAAGATCAGAACAAGTCACGGTTTAGTTGATGACAACGTTTTTGCCCAGCGCGGAGATTGGCACAACACCGCTGTTCTCGGTCTCGCAGCAATCGCGAGGTGATCGGTCAGAACGGTCTTCTGCCGTGACCGGGCCTGGGCTTTTGAGCGGCTGGTCGCCCGGAGGGTTTCCAGATGGCAGCCGGAGTATGGGCGGCTTTCATCGCCTCGTCCATCGCGGTGACGATGTCCGGATGCGTTGACGAAACATCAATCGCTTCACCCAGGTCGGTTTCCAAATTGTAGAGTTCGATCGTTCCGGTAAATCCCGGCAGGCGAACACCCTTCCAATTGTTCATGCGAATCGCCTGTTTGCCGCCGCGTTCATAGAATTCCCAGTACACGTAGCGATGCGTTTTCTGACGCGGGGCGTCTCCCTTGATTGTGGGGACAAAGCTGATGCTGTCGTTCGGTTTAACGGGCTTCGTCCCCGCCAGTTCCGCAGCCGTGGCCATGAGGTCGCCGAAGTAGGCGATGTGATCCGATGTGGTTCCGGCGGGAGTCACTCCGGGCCAGCGAACAATCAGCGGCACGCGAATGCCACCTTCATAAAGATCTCGCTTCATTCCGCGGAGCGGGCCGCCGGGATTGAATCGTTCTGTGCTGTGCCCGCCTTCGTCGTGCGGGCCATTGTCCGAACTGAACATGACGACCGTGTTATCATCGATACCAAGTGCTTTCAGTCGGTCGAGAAGCTGGCCGATGCCGATGTCCATTCGCGTGATCATCGCCGCCTGACCCTTGTCTGGATCGGGCCAGTCTTTGTCGGCGTAGATGCCGTAGTCGGGTACTTCCTGGCCGTCGCCCAGCCTGCGTCCGGCTTCGTTGTTGGCATGAGGAATGGTCAGAGGCAGGTAGAGGAAGAACGGCTCGTCTTTGTGTCGATCGATGAAACTGAGTGCTTCGTGCATAAACAGATCATGCGAATATTCGACCTTCTTCGTCGCGATCCCGCCCGTTCCCCAGAAGCGAGGTTCCTTGCCGACATGAATGAGTTCGACTTCGTTGCTCAGCGTTTCCTTCTTACCGTTTCGCCACAGGAACGGTGGGTAGTAGTTGTGTGCGGCGAGTTGATTGAGGTAACCGTAAAACAAATCGAACCCCTGCAACCATGGTTGGCCTGCACTGCCTTCCTCACCAATTCCCCATTTCCCGATCGCGGCAGTCGCGTAGCCCGCCTTCTTCAACACTTCTGCGACGGTCACGTCTTCGGCATGAAGAGACTGATCTGCGCTGACCGGCGTGTTTCCACGCACGCGCGTATGTCCGAGATGCCGACCGGTCATCAGCACTGACCGTGACGGGGCGCAGACAGTGGACCCGGCGTAGAACTGACTGAACTTCATCCCTTCTGCCGCCATCCGGTCGAGTCGCGGTGTCTGGATGATTTGTTGGCCGTAGCAGCCCAGGTCGCCATAGCCCAGATCATCGGCAAGGATGAAGACGATGTTGGGACGTCGATCAATCTTGTCCGCAGCGGATGCCGTGCATGCAGTCAGGACCACCGCAAGACAACACCGTGCTACGTTTCCAATAATTTGATTCATGATTGTTTGGTCCATTGCTCGCGTTCGCCGATCTGGCCATTACTGTCGCATCACACACTTTAAAGTAAAGAGAGTTAGTTGACATGCCAAGTATATCGAACACACGAAAACGGGAAACAGGAGCATCGTCAATGGCAGCAAGCCGTCTGCAGCAGGATTTGAAGAAGAATCCATTCGATTCGCCTGAACAGGAAGCGAACCTGAATATCCTGCGCACGAATGATCGGTTCGAGAATCGGATCGGCAGGTTGCTGCGCGAATACGAACTCACTCAATCGCAGTACAACATGCTGCGGATTCTATCAATTTAGTTCTCAGCTGATCGTTCGGCTCGAATCTCGATCCCTTTTCGATTCCAATTGCCACCAGCAACCCAAGCAACTCGGGGCTAAATGCTGACGCAGGCTCTTCGGAAATTACCTCGTGAACTTCACGATAGAAGTCGATTGTGTTGGCGTGGATCGTGTTGTGGGCGATACCCGAATAGTTCAGGAACCGCATGTTGTCGCGGTCACCCGGCCATGCCAACGGATAGACCTTAATGACGTCTTTGACCGTCTTGACCGTGGGGCCGGGCTTGCCATCGACCAAGAATCCTCACCAAAAGAGCAGGTTTCCATACGTCCGTGAACGGAAAGTGAATAACCGTCAGGAACCTTGCCCTTCCAGTCAGGCGGTAAGAAAAGGTACTTGCCCCCCTTGCCTTTGTCCGGCCCAGCGTTCCCCAAATCCGCCACGTAGCGGAAGAAAAAGTCGTTCACCATTCCCAGCGTGTTCGGCGGGCCTTCCACCACCATCGGTCCTTCGCTCAAATCCAGCCAGCCGCCGATTTAGACACTTTCGGTGTTGGGAGTGAGATAAAGAGAGCGTGAGTCCATCAAGTTCTCGGTGATGCCGATCACGTTGTTGCGGCTGATGCCTAGATCGCGAAAACCGCGTCGCATGGCATTGATCGACGCCGACGGAATGCAAGTGAGAAACGATTCCACGCCGCGCATAAAGTCGAGGTTGTCGTAAACGAGTTCGACCTTTTTCTCGGTCGGAAATCCGTCAAAGAATTCGAGCGTGCCGATGCGTGTCTCGACCCGGTCCGGTGTTGTGATTGCAGCAGGTATGTCGGTCGTCATTTTGAAACGCTTGCGCGCGGGATTCACCGCCGCCACATCCTGCATCAGATCGATCTCATCGACAGTTCAGTCGGTGACAGAGTTTTTGCCCAACGCGATTTACGCCGTAGGGTTCAAGTGTTCAGAAATTGGATTCTCCACCGGTCAGAGATTTCGTTTACTCTTGCAACTTGAACAGATCGTCTGAGATCTCTGTGTCAAAATCGAGATAAAAACGCGAAACATTTACCGTTGTTTTCAGTTCATCGTCGACTGTGTGCGCGTGAGTATCTTGAATGAGCGTAGGATACCAGAACCCTTTCGGAGATTGCTGGAAGTTCTTGTACGTACTGGAAAATTGCGAGAGAATCACACGTTCGCCATTTTCTTCGTAGTATGTACTTGTCGATGAACTCAGGAGAACATAGCTCCGGTTCGGGTCGAGGCGATACTTGAATTCGTTCAACATGACAGGTTGCTTGGTCTCTGAATTGGGTTTCGTTTGAGCAACTGTGCCAGAAGGGTTTTGTATGTAAATGAGAATCGCTCCTGGAACGTCTCCCTCTGCATCTGGAAGAATTTTTGTCTCGTACACACTACGGGTCAAATACGTGACTAAGTCTTGAGGGTAGGCCCACACGATGGGGGCTGTTCTCGCAGGCCAGTCACCTGCATTCGACCATTTCTTCCATTGAGTTTTTCCCCAGAGTTCCTGACGACGTTTTAACGGATGGTGATTTATCGCACTTGGATCAGGCACGAAACCAGGCGGAGAGTAAGCGTTGCTAGAAAGCATCTGACCATCATGGATCTGAGCGGGCATGAACCAAAGTTGCTTGAAATGTGCTTTCCACCAATCGTGTTGATTGGTATTGGAACCTGGATTTTTTT
>DAOUPA010000520.1 GCA_030626405.1 Planctomicrobium sp. | reverse complement strand
GAAGTCAGCAAATTCTGGATCATGACTCCCTGACTAGCCTGAATTTGCTTCGCTTCGCGTTCGAAGTCGAGAAGCTTGTTGAGTTGCGCGAGGATCGCTGCTTCACCCAGACGCTCCTGCGAAGTCAACGCCGAGAGTGCAGCGGATTCGCGTTCCATTGCTGTCTTTAATTCCTTCAGTCGCGGGTGTGTCGTATTGACTCGAGCCAACAAGGTCTCCCGTTGCTCTGGCGTCAGGGAGATGCGGTCACTTGCGAGGAAAACAAGTTGCTGTGGGAAAAAAGTTGCGAACGGATCGGCAGCTTGCTTTGCATCGTTTGTCGTCGCAGAACGTTCAGGTTGGGTGGCAGGAGCGATACTCAAACCCATCATATCCAGAATCATATCCGCCGTCTTTTCAGCTTCGGCGAAATTCATCGCTGCCAGTTGCTCCCTCAACTTCTGCATCAGTATATCAGATTCTGCCTTTTTGCCTGTTCTCTTAATCCAGGTCGGGAGTTCCTTCTGGATGATGTGAATCCGCGTCAGCACGCGTTCTTGACTGGAAGGTTGATTTGAAGGAGTCGCAGGCGGTGTTTCGGCATCCGCGCCGAGTCTTTTGAGTAGACCGTCTACCACAGCTTCTGCTTCGACGATCTTGCCCGCTTGCATCAACGGCTGAAATTTCTCTTGCATGGTTTTGGCGATTTCCGCAGGATCACGCCCGCTCGCTGCCCACTTTTGAGCACCAGCCATGACACGTTCAACCTTTTCGGTAAGTCGTTTCGTTGTTTCTTCAGGTGAACTTGACGGCGTCTTGCCCAGTTTTCGACCATTGCTCGGACCAGCATTTGGTGCCTTCATGCCCATCATCTTCAGAAGAGAATCTGCCGTTTTCTCAGCTTCCTCAAATTTCTTCGCTTCGATTTGTTCGCCCAGCTTCTGCATAAGTGCAACAGCCTCTTTGTTGCCGGTCTTTTTCAACCACGCTGGCAGTTCTTTTTGGATCTGTCGAATCTTGGGAGGCAAGCGTTCTGCGAGCGCCACGGCCCCATCTTCCTGAGCTACTGCGGGTGACGAACCGCATCCGATGGACAGAAGGACGATGATAAGTAGCAACGTAACAGGATGTCCCATGACAGCTTTCTTTTTGGTTTTTCGAGAACGTGATTGTGACGTTTTGCTCATGAAAAGCAGACTGTCCTGTATATATACCCGAATCAAGGGGCCTTGGTTGCATCTGCCCAAGCAATACCGCATATGGCCTTTCGAAAGTGCAAACTGGCGTTGCAAAGTGTACTACCGCAAGAACGGTGAAGTGACTGGCGAGGTCGCCAATATCAAGTCAGCCATTCGGTTCGCGCAAATGCTGAGTGAGACTCGATTTAATAATAAGAAGCGAAGATCTCTCGCGTCTTATCGCGCAATCACATCGAAATCGAGTGTTGTTTCGACCTTTCTGGTCGGTTGTCTTACGGCACTTTTCGTGCGAAATGTTGATTGTGGGACTCGCCTCACCGGGAAGGATCTTATCAGTTGGTTTCGACGGACATCAATTGCCAGACACTCTCGTGTATGGTCGTCGATGAGCGTCAACATCCGAAATACTCTTCCATCATGAGTGCGAGCATATACGAAGTCATTGGTCCAGACGTGGTTCTTGTGACCAGCCCGCAAGCTGATGCAAGAACCATCTCCCAGCCACAAGCGTCTCCGTTTTGGCTGTTTCTGAGGGACTTTTAACCCTTCTTGCGTCCACAAACGTTCAACTCGCTTGTGATGTACCTTCCAACACGTTCTCAAAGGTCTCAGAGTGGGCCGAACCTCCCCCGAATCCATACATTGGAAAAGGGGGAGGTTGTTTTTCTTCCATAACGTGGCCAGAGAATGTTGATGGTGTCAAAAACGCTTTGGCTTCACAACGAATCGGGACCAGGAAACATCCCCGCGATGGAGTAGAACTTCTGCGGCTCCATTGCACTGATTGTCCTAGAAACTCCATACGTTAATTGGCTCAGCTAAAAAACCGACCGTTTTTTGATTCCAGTCCCGGTTTCCCATACGTTTTCTGCGTCAACGAATCTGTCCCAAGTACTCCATACGTTTTCTCGGAATCTGGGCTGATTTCGCTCTGATCTGGAAAAGCCGAAGAAAGTGGTGAAATGCTCAGCGATAATTCCAACGTATTTCGGCAGTTGTTTCGGAGACCATTGGGGATTTGTCTCAGCGATGAGCAAACTCTGACCTCCTCAGCTACACTTCGTCGATGCGCGACGCTACCAGAATCCTATCGGCTAAATCGGCAGACGCAGTACGAGCGATTTGAACGATGTGGAGAATCAAATGAATAAACTAATGAATTCAGGGGCCATCATGGCGGCGGTCTCCCGACCGCACTATGAATTCGACCGTGGGTTCCAATCCGACCAATGGGAGACCTCCGGTCGGCAGAGTGGACTGGTCGGGAGACCAGCTCACAACCGTGGTCTTGTTTATTGTTAAACAATTGGGTTTGTTTGTTGGCTGAAGGTCAATTGCATCGTAGCCTGGGCGTTGAATAAACGATACCACTCATCGGCTCTTCTTATCAAACCGCAACGCGGAACTAAGCAAAGATCATCAAGCATGAAGACGACACGCCGACGCTTTTTCGCTCACGCTGCGAGTGGACTCGTGGCATCCGGGGGCGTGCTTTATCCATTTGCAAACACATCGCGTGCCGCCACGGCACCTTACACCCATGACACTTCCGTACTAGTGGCAGCTCTCAATGCGCCCGAGCCGTTTCGCAGTCACTGGCGGGCATGTCGTGGTGGTTCCTGGCCCGACTATATGCGAGACCAGCCCGTAGGGCATGCGAACCAACGACTTGCTGGGCTGCACTATACTTTAGATGCGATTCGCCATTTAAAGTCTGGCAACATCAATAAGGCTCTGTTACTAGCTTCGGCACGCTGCCACTATGTTGGCGATTCGTCTTGTATCGCACACGCGGCAGTTTGGAAGCCGCGCGCTGAGGATGATGTTTTGCAACGGAATGAACTTGGGAGGAGGGTTTGGTCTTTCATGCCGGCCGATGTTCAAGACTACTGGATTCCGTTCAATCAAAAGTCATCCTTGAGCTATGATCCAATACTCATTACCCCACCACCACTCTTCCAAAAGAAATGGGAAACACTCTTCAAGACTGGTCGCCCCGGTCATATGCATGCCTTCTTCGACCAAACGCACGCATTGCTACCGTTCCCCGGCCGCTTTCCTGACAATGTGCATGAATTTGGACATCATCTCATCGACGAGGTTGGTATCTCCGACACGGAGAATTGGTCGACGTACGATCGCGAATTCTATGGTCGCTGGGTGGCCGAGAATATTGCCTTGACCGTAATCGACCGTAAGAGTGTGCTCGCCCGTTCGCAGCCAATTCGCTTCACTGGTGACATTGAGTTTCAGGCGGCATTGGAAGCGGAGTTGGCGAACATGGTGGCGTCCATCTCGACCTACTATCGCTATCTGACGATTGCCGCCAAGACTCGAGTGGTTGGCGACGTCGAAGAACTGTTTCCCTCGGTGGACCGCCTGGCGTTATTAGCTCGAGCTCGTCCAAGAATCTATCTTTCTGCTGACGCACCGTGGCCACTCAAACGTGCCTGCCACCTGTTGGCGATGGAAATCGTCCGCGGCGAGCATCGAAACAAAGGTCGTTGGGGAGGTCAGTATGGGGAGCGGATTTTCGAAGAAGCGACCGCGGTTTTCGATACAGTCGCGATGCCGGCCGAGACAGCGTCCACGCGCGTCGTGATCGCCTGGAAGATTCCCCCAGAAAAGGTCGTCGAGCACGCGGCCGCAGCGGTCGCGGACTTGAGCATCGTACTCGCACGTGACGAAAGTGAAGGTGCTCAGATCACGCTCCAAGGTTCAAACTTGCAGTCAACGATACATCTGGTGGACTACCTGTTGGATATCATGAACGCTCCACTGCATGGCAAAGTTCCGATTGACGTGGTCTCCACGGTGCTGCGTCGAGAATGGGAAGGCATTCGCTTGATGAAGGAGTTGGAACTGCTCACAGACGAGCAGGCGGCAACCCGACCGGAGCGGCCACGAAATCCGCACGAACATGAAGAAGAAGAATGGTCGGCTCGCGTTCGACGAATGGTCAACCCAAACACCTATGGACAAAGTGACATCTCGGGCCCGCTCGTCGTCTATTCGAATCTCATGCTCAAAGAACTGCCGCTTCCTGATGGTCGAACATTGGGAATCGGAGTGAATTGACCGGTTAATCGTAAGATGTCCCGTGGCATGTTCCTGCCGTGCACCTGTTTCCGCATACACGTGAGTCTTCGTAGCGGTGGCTTCTAGCCCTACTGATTCTCACGACACGACATTGTGGAGTTTTCAGTGCGAGTGATCGTGCCGCAAGCCGAAGACTACCAACTCGACTCGTCGCTGACATTGCAACCGGGAGATTTCTTCGTTCGCCAAATCTTGGTGCGCGTATTCTGATACAGCGATAAACTCACCGTTATTTGATTCGAGTCCCAGTTTCCCATACGTTTTTCGACTCAGCGAATTTGTGCCAAGTACGCCATACGTTTTCTCGGAATCTGGGCTGATTTCGCTCCGATCGTGAGGTGCCTTAGAAAGTTGTCAAACTGAGAGG
>DAOUPA010000469.1 GCA_030626405.1 Planctomicrobium sp. | reverse complement strand
TCTCCCTGGGCGGTGAAGACGTATTTGCTTGGTGGAACGCTGGAGGATGGGACTGAGATTTCTCCGAAATATATCGGGAACGAACGGCTCATTGAAATTGCGATTGCGACACTGGCGACGGACCGGGCGTTGCTATTGTATGGAATCCCTGGGACTGCGAAGAGTTGGGTCAGTGAGCATTTGGCGACGGCGATTTGTGGCACGTCGACCTTACTCGTTCAAGGAACCGCCGGGACCGATGAATCGGCTCTACGCTATGGCTGGAACTATGCCCGACTGCTCGCCGAAGGCCCCTCGCCTGCCGCGCTCGTGGAAAGCCCGATGATCGCTGCAATGCGAACCGGTCAGATCGCCCGCATTGAAGAAATGACGCGTATTCCGAGTGAAGTTCAGGATGCGTTGATCACGATTCTTTCTGAAAAATCACTTCCAGTTCCAGAACTGAACAGCGAAGTTCAAGCCGTGAAAGGTTTCAACGTTATCGCGACGGCAAACAATCGCGACAAAGGCGTGAACGAACTTTCCAGTGCGCTCATGCGACGATTTAATACCGTCGTGCTGCCAGTTCCAGATTCGTTCTCTGATGAAATTCAAATCGTGCACAGCCGCGCAGAGCAATTAGGAAAGGCCCTCGAACTGCCGGCAGAGAAACCAGCTCTTGAAGAGATTCGCCGGGTCGTCACCGTCTTTCGTGAGTTACGAAGCGGAGCAACCGAAGACGGCAAAACGAAACTGAAAATCCCGAGCGGAACGCTTTCTACCGCCGAGGCGATTTCCGTCATCTGCAACGGCATGGCGATGGCTGCCTACTATGGCGATGGGGAATTGAAGGCCGGTGACCTCGTTGCCGGGCTGACAGGTGCCGTTGTGAAAGATCCGGTGCAGGACCAAATCGTCTGGCAGGAGTATTTACAAACTGTCGTCAAGGAACGCGACGACTGGAAGGATCTCTATCGAGCCAGCCGCGACTACGCCGGAAAGTAGCGAGTATGCTGGGTCAAGACCCAGCATTTCGGAGTAAGCGTTCATGGTATATTGTCGCGCGAGTGAAAAGAACGCAGTATCAATTGCTAGAACGAGTCCCAGCCTACGCTTTGTTCACAATGGAATTATTAAAGATGGCCATTCGAAAACGAATTATCATTTCGGTCGTCGGTCTGATCCTCGGAATGGGGGTCGGTTTCGCGACCTTGTACATCATCTCTGGAGGTTCAGCCGCCGAAGGAGAGAAACTCGCAGAACCTTTCGGGCAAGTGGTCGGTTTGATTTTCGTGCTTGGTTTGGCTGCTCTTTGGTTGCCATTGGCTATTCGCATTGGTCAAAAACGACGCGCAGAAATTGAGCGTCAGAACAAGAAGAAACGGAAGCGGCGGCAGTGAGCGATATTACGATCTTCGGAATCAGGCATCATGGACCAGGCTGTGCTCGGAGCGTGATAGCTGCGCTTGATGAACTGCAACCGGACGTGATCATTCTCGAAGGTCCGGCAGATGCCGAACCGGCGTTGCCGCTAGTGAATCATCAGGAAATGCTGCCGCCGGTTTCTCTGTTGATTTATCCGAAGGACGAACCGCGCCGTTCCGTCAGTTATCCACTCACGGTCTTTTCACCCGAGTGGCAAGTTCTTCGCTGGGCAGGTGAGAACCAAATTCCAGTTCGGCTGATGGACCTGCCGATGTCACATCGTCTCGCTTTGGACAAACAACGTTCCGAGAAGCGCGACGACGACGAATCACCTGATGACGAAGCAAGCACAAGCGAAGAACAATCGGTTCCGTTTCGTGCCGATCCAATCGCCCTGCTTGCCGAAGCGGCTGGGTACACCGATCACGAACTGTGGTGGGAAGAACAGATCGAACGCCGCACGGATGCGGCGGGACTCTTTGAAGCGATTCTGGAAGCGATGCAAACCGTTCGAGAAGAATTTCCGGAGACGCGCGAAGATGATTTGCTGCGTGAGGCGTTCATGCGGAAGACAATCCGCAGAGTTAAAAAAGAAACACTCGGAAAGATCGCCGTTGTGTGTGGTGCCTGGCATAGTCCTGTTCTCACTGAAAAGGCGATTGCCGGCAAACTCGAAGGCTGTAAGATCAAGGACGATACGATGCGTCTGAAAGGTCTTCCGAAAGTGAAGACAACGGCAACATGGATTCCCTGGACGCACTCGCGGTTGAGCTATCAAAGCGGTTACGGAGCAGGCATTGAATCTCCCGGTTGGTACGAGCAAATCTGGAACTCTCCGACTGATGCACCACTGCGGTGGCTCACACGTGCGGCGCGATTGCTGCGTGAGAAAGACCTTGATGCCTCGTCTGCGAGTATTATCGAAGCGTCTCGACTTGCCGAAACGATCGCGGCGATTCGCGAACTTCGCTCACCGGGCTTGAGAGAACTCAACGAAGCAATCCTCACCGTCTTCTGCCAAGGTGACGACACGCCGTTGCGGTTGATTCGTCGTCGGTTGGAAGTTGGCGACATCCTCGGCTGTGTTCCGGATGAAACACCTTCGGTCCCGCTGGCAGAGAATCTCGGCAAGTTGCAAAAATCGCTACGAATGAAACCTTCCACCGATCAAAAACTTCTCGACCTCGATTTGCGAAGAGAAAACAGCCGCCACCGCAGCCACCTGCTACATCGTTTGAATGTTCTGGAAATCCCCTGGGGAAATTGGCAAGCGTCCGGCGGAGGTGACTCGACATTCCACGAGGTTTGGCAACTCGAATGGCAACCGGAGTTTTCTGTTTCCATTATTGAGGCAAACGTCTGGGGGAACACCGTCGAACTCGCTGCGACGAACCGTACGATTCAGCGAGGAAGCGACGCGAGAGAACTCAAGGAACTGACGCTGTTGCTCAACTCGGCGATTCTTGCAGACTTGAAACTGGCAATTCCAGAACTGTTGAACCGAATCAAAACGCAAGCGTCTGTTTCGGCGGATGTTCACCATATGATGGACGCCGTTCTTCCGCTTGCTCGAATTGCTCGGTATAGCGACGTCCGTAAAACGGCGGTTGAAAGTGTTCTGCCCATTTTGCACGGCATGTTCGACCGCATTATCGTTGGACTCAATGCTGCCTGTTCGGCGCTGGATGACTCTGCCGCAGAAGAGATGCTCGAAAGCATCGCCCGCACACAGGAAGCTCTCGACTTATTGAACGATGACGTCCTCAGTTCAGATTGGGAAGTTCAAATACGTCGGCTCCTCACGAGCGAAGTTCACAGTCTCATTCGAGGATGGGCATGTCGCCTGCTTCTGGAGAAGAGCGAAATCGATGCTGAGGAATTCGAACGCCTGACACGGCTGGAACTTTCGCCGGTGACCGAAACTTCCGTAGCGGCGTCCTGGCTCACAGGTCTACTCAAAGGAAGCGGATTACTTTTGATTCATCAAGAGATCTTGTGGCAAATTCTGGACGAGTGGTTGCAGCGATTACAGAGTGAAATTTTTGTCGAATTGCTACCTGTGCTTCGTCGTGCATTTAGCAGCTTTTCCAGTTCCGAACGTCGACAGATGGGCGAGAAGGTCAAACGTCTGAAGCAAGAAGCACACGCAAAGAGAGACACCGGTCGTCTCGACGAATCAGACACAATCGATCACGAACGGGCTGCAAAAGTTCTTCCAGTTCTCGCAGAGATCATGGGAGTTCGGCAATGAGCGAAATACAAGTGAGTGACACACAAGAACAAGAACGACTCAAACGCTGGCGTTTGGTTTTGGGAGCCGCGTCGGCTTGCGATTCCAATGGGGTTGGGATCCCTGAGAATGTTGAAGGGCTGGATGTGCAGTTGGAAGGGAACGAACTGCAAATGGATAAGGTTCTCCAGGCGCTGTACGACTCTGAACGAAGTTCCGGCTTGGGGAAATCGTGTCCGAATGTGAATCGTTGGCTGGGAGACATCCGGACTTACTTCAGTTCCTCGAACGTCCGCTTGTTGCAGAAGGATGCTCTAGAGCGGCTCAAACTGTATAAGATGCTGCTTGAACCGGAAACTCTGGAACATGTCGAACCGGACGTTCATCTGGTCGGAACGCTCATTTCGCTGAAGAGTGTCATTCCGCAAAAGACGAAAGAAACCGCCCGCAAGGTGGTTCGCAAAGTCGTTGACGAGATTGAACGCCGACTTCGCAATCCACTCACTGAGGCTGTGCGTGGTGCGATCAGCAAAGTGACGCGAACTCAACGACCACGCGCGAACGAAATTGATTGGGACCGCACGATTCGCAAAAATTTGCGTAACTACCTGCCGGAGCAGAAGGCGATCATTCCGGAACGGCTCGTCGGATATGGTCGTAAACAATCATCATTGCGGGACATTATCCTTTGCGTCGACCAAAGTGGATCGATGGCAACGTCGGTTGTTTATTCGAGTGTTTTTTCCGCCGTCCTCGCCTCGATTCGTGCCGTGAGTACGAAACTCGTCGTCTTTGATACAGAGGTTGTTGATCTCACAGAATTGCTTCAAGATCCGGTGGATGTTCTCTTCGGCGCACAACTCGGCGGAGGAACGGATATCAACCGGGCGGTCGCGTACTGCCAGCAACTTGTGGATCGTCCTGATCAGACGATTATGGTCTTAATCACTGACCTCTACGAAGGTGGTGACCCGAACGAATTGCTGGGACGAGTTGCCAGGCTCGTTGCGTCGGGAGTGACCGTCATATGCTTACTTGCGTTGAGTGACGATGGGGCGCCATCATACCATGAGCATTTGGCGGATTGTTTCGCAGGTCTCGGGGTACCTGCGTTTGCCTGTACGCCAGATTTATTTCCCGACTTAATGGCAAACGCGATTCAAAAACAGGATATTGGAAGTTGGGCCGCCAGAAATGACATTGTCGTTCGCGGTCAGGAAGAAACATTTGATCGCTATGATATTGATTCGTCCTAACTGTTGCGAGAAAAACGTGAGTTCACCACGGAGGCACGGAGGCACGGAGGCACAGAGACACGGAGAGAAAAGGAATTCAGCTTGAACGACCAGGTGGACAAGGAAAGGAAAAAACAGGAACAGTAACTGAACAACGCCACTTTTTCCCTACCCACTACCAGCTACCAACTATTCACTACCCACTACTACAACCAACAACGGAACACCGATGAGCGGACTTAGTGAGCAATATCGAATCAACCACCCTGAGAATATTCACAGCCCCGGTGTCGTAGTCTTTCGTGATCTTGTTGAGAAGAATCTGAAAACGATGATCGAACTTGCTGGTGACATCATTCGACTTCGCCCGCATTGCAAAACACACAAGATGTCAGCGGTCACGAAAATGCAAATCGCTGCT
>DAOUPA010000439.1 GCA_030626405.1 Planctomicrobium sp. | reverse complement strand
TGCACGACTGGCAGAGCGCGTCTTCGAGTTGAACTTCTCCGTGCCCAAGACCGTACTTCCGGAAGATTGCACAGCGATGTCCATTCGGTGAATGCAAATAGCCTCGGCATTCAAGTATTTCATCGGGAGTGACTTCACCCTGTTCCAACGCCGCTGCTGCGGTAACGATTTTGAACACCGAACCGGGCGGCAGCGCCATGTGTGTCGCTCGCGAGAAAAACGGCTGATGCGGATGATCTAAAAGCTGCTGCAATTCTTCGCCACTTGGTTTGAGCATCAGTTGTAGCGAATACCGAGGAGCCGCTGCCGCCGCGAGGATATCACCCGTCCAGATGTCGATGGCGATCACCGCTCCGCCGACCGGTTGCGGGTCGAGTGTCTCGCTGGAAAGTGCTTCATCCAGAAGTATTTCGGCAGTCCGTTGCAGACGCGAGTCAATTGTCAGGACAACGTCGGAACCATCTTGCGGAAGCTGTGTGACTTCCGACTCAACGATCTCACCTCGGCGGTTCACTCGTTCCACTTTGAGTCCGGGAGTCCCTGCGAGTTGAGCATCGTACTGCTCCTCGATTCCCCCTTGAGCACTCACCGCGTTGGGATCGCTCACCGATGGTTTTCGAATTCCAATCAGGTGAGCGGCGACTTCTTCCAACGGATAAACGCGAGACGAGTTCCCTTGCACATGCACGCCGGGATAGCGATTCGGGGTCGATTCAATCGCTGCAACAACGCTCAGCGGAACGTCTTCAATGAGAACGTGCGGTTCGAGTTCTTCCTTGAGTATGATTGGGTCTTTTCCGTACCGACGCGGCGGCGTTGTCAGTTCTGATTTGATCGTCGCAGCAATGCCAGAGAGTCCCTCATTCAAGTCGAGCGCTTGCAGATCAGCCCCTGTGTTGTTTTCAGCGCGGCGCGTTTCAACAGCAACGACCATTGTCTCGATTCGTTTCTGCAAACGCGTGGCACGTTGCTCTAAGACCTCAGCCGGAGTTTCGACGAGTTCTGCCAAACGGTCAAAGAGTTGCTGTCGTTCGTTCTGAAGTTCGAGTTCAATGCGCTCGGTCTCTAGTTCAAGTTCCATGAGTTTGTCTTCAACAGAACTGTCACTTTCTTGAGGCTCAAGTCGAGCAGCGACTTGTCGACGCAGCCAGACCGAATCAAACGGCTTCTCTAGCCAGCGAAAATCAACCGCGATGTCGTAGCGAGTTTCGTCATAAGCCAGCACCGCACCATCACGAGTCAGAATCCGACCGTTTCGGGCAGGTATTGTTTCTTCGACGAGTCTGGTCTTTTCCCAAGGAGTCAGAAATTGCTCGGCGATGACAGCTTGAACGTAGTAGACACGAACTCCAATTGCCACTGTGCAGGCAACAATGAGCACGGCCAGAACGAAGAGTCTTTGCTGTGGCGAATCGATTTTGTCGATTCCCTCTTCAGCGCTCTTGCCGAGGTCAGCGAACGGCTGATTCTGCATTCATCACTCCCAGACGGTTCGACGTTTGAGGAATGTGAAGAAGAGACAGAAGGCAATGGAAATTAAAAATGTCAACATCACCTGAGCCAGCAATTCTGTGTCAACGACAGTGAGGAACTCCGTCGATGGAAACTCCTGCACTGCCACTCGACCGAAGACGAGTACAATCAAAATCAACAAGCTGCGAATAGAAACAGAGGCCACTGTTGGTCGTTTCATTTCCGAAGGCTTCGTCCATGCCGCAACCAGAGTCACACTCGCAAAAAGTGGCACGCAAAAATGGATCGGTTCCGCATGAACTACACTCACCAGTAAGCCAGCAAAACCGCCCCAGAAAACAATCAACCGAGGTTTGCATACGAGGCAGGCAATCACGACTACTAATTCAAGAAACGCCGGCGCGACACGCAAACCTGTCCACGCAGTCCACCCCAAATCCGCCACACAGGCAGACCACATGAGAACGGCGATGACAAGAAGTTGTTTCAAGAGATAAGGCAAGGGGTAAGGGGCGATTGCTGATTCGCCACGCACTTTAAGTGTGTGGCGAAACGCTAAAGCGAAATTTTCTGTCGGGAAGATACCTTGGATTGCCGAAAGAGATCAATCTGTCTTCGGAGCGTCGGCGGCGAAACTGACCGATTCAAAGCCTGCCGCCTGACAGGTGTCGTACACATCGACAACGTCCCCCAACGGGACATTGCCTGAGATATCAAGAATCACAGGGTTTTCTGGGCCGAGTTCAGCCAGCGTTCCGAGCTGTTCTTTGAGTTTTTCCAGATCCTGATAGACGGTGCTGTTCATATCAACACTGGTTTGTTTGGATTCCGGATCAAACATCAATTTCAGCCAGACATCCACCGTCAGCGGGTCAGGCTCTACAGGCAATATTTCCGTTTGAACGGCCCCTTGCGCTGCAAGTTCCGTCGGCAATAGCGCCTCACGCATTTGCCCAGACGAAGTGACAACAAAGAAAATCAACAACAGGAACACAATATCGATCATCGGCGTCATCGCGTCGAAGTCGTGATCTCGGTTATGTTGTTGAGGAAGACGCATTTGTGATGTTGAGTGTTCTTGAGATATGATTCAAAAAGTTTAGCCGCACGCTTAAAGTGTGCGACTGATCACCGCTTCGTCACGTGAAATCCGAATTTCGTCACGCCGTATTCTGGACACATAAGCATGATCGGCTCAACGGCGGAATACGGGGTTGACCGATCTCCACGGATGCGGACGGCGTAGGTTTCCGGGTCGCCTTCGGAGCCATCCCGGATCATCTCTTCGATTGCAGGGAGATTCGTCTGATCGGCGTTGACGAAATACTCTCCAGCGGAGTTCACCGTGATGATAAGTCGACGCGGGTTTTCATCTTCAGTCGATTGAGTCGCGGTCGGCAATTCGACGGTTTCAGTCGGTTCGCTTCTGGCGAAATGCGATGCGACGAGAAAGAAAATGATCAGCAAAAACACCACATCAATCAGTGGCGTAATGTTGAACTTTGATCCTCGTTTTTTCGTTTGAACAGGCAGACGCACGCGTGATTACCTCGTCTGTCCAGTGGTTGTTTTCGTCGCCTTGCGTTTCTCAATAAGCGTACGGCGAAGGGGGGAAATTACGTGTTCCGCCATCAGTGTTGTTTCGGCAACAAACTCATCGATCCGATTTCGAAACCAGAAATAGGCAGCCAAAGCGGGGACTGCAACGCAAAGACCGAAGAGTGTTGTGACGAGGGCTTCTGAAATCGCCGGTGCGAAGTCGGCAGGCATTGGATTCGCTTTTTCAGTGAATTCTGCAAACGCCTGAATCATTCCCCAGACCGTTCCCATCAGACCGAGCATCGGTGCGAGTGAAACAATCATAGAAAGATATTCAATCTTGCGAGACAATCGCGCTGCCTGTTCGACGCTGGCATCTTCCATCGCTTTTTCGACTGCGTTGTAACCAAAGTTTGCTTCTTGCAATCCAGACATGACGACATAAGAGAGAAATGTCGGTCGCTTCTTGCAGAGTTGATCCGCTTGTTGAAATTGTCCGGCTCCAATCATTTGATGCAGTTGTTCAGCGAGTGAACGAGGCATCAGCGAACCTTTGCGGATGCTCAGCAAGTGCTCCATTACAAGGGCAACCATCGCGACGCTCAAAGCGATAATCACGTAGCCAATCACACCTCCGGCTTGCAGAAGTGCCTGCGGTTTGACTTGTCCGTTCTCGATAATCGCTCGGTCGGCAGCGAGCGCTGGCTGCGCAATGAGGCAGAATACCAGTAAAAAACCAGTCGCCACGATAAGTCGAATTCGCAGAGTCATACGAAATATTTCCAACGGATGTTGGCTCGAAGTGAGAACCTGATTTGAATGATTTGAGTCGAACGCGCTTGCGTCGGGGATACCTAATCTGAGCGCTAGTCGTGCTAACACCCGCGGCAAGCGCCGTCGGCTCAAATGGATACCGAAGGTCAGTTTCCATCCACGTTCTTAAGAGCCTGTTGTCTTTTCTGCCAATTTTTCACGTGCAATTTTCGATTCACGAGACATCGGGAATCGAACCAGCAGTTCGCGATACAGAAGATCGGCTTCCTGAGTCAACCCCGTTCTCTCGATTGCTTCCGCCGCTTCGAGTGTTGCTCGAGAAGTGAGAGCGTCGTTGCTGGTGTACAGAATCGTCAATTTCAGGAATTCCGCTGCAGCCAAACGCTGTTCACCCAAGTGGGCGTACCCCCGCCCGAGCATGTATTGCGGTCCCGGTCGTAGTGCGTCTGGCATACGATCAATTTGTTCTCGCCAGCCGTGCAAAATGTTTTTGGTGACCGTGTTTTCTGCAATGGCGACTCTCCAGAGTTGCGCTCGCGCCATTCGAGAGATTCGAGGATTCGGATCACTCGCGAGGTCGTTCAATTCCCGCTTGGCGATGGTTCCGGATGTTCCATCAAATAACAGCAACGATGCCGCAAGTAATCGCTCTCCAGAATGTGAACTGACCAGCATCGGTCGTGCTGTTTTTCGTAGAGAGTCACTCGTACTCGTTGGCAACCAAACAAGGGGAGCGACTCCCCAATGTCGGGTGTAAGGGTCGCTTTTCGCTATTCCACGGAAGTATTGCAAAGCGGAGATCGAATCACCCTGACTCAAGCTGCAGCGCACGATCCAGGCGGCTATTTCACGATCAACCCACTCACGGGGTTCTCTGTCGTATGCGGTTAGAAATTTGGAGAAAGCTTTTTCGATTTGCCCGGCATTGTAAGCTTCGATCCCTTCGCGATGGACCGCGTCGTAGTGCGTTTTCACGGCGATGACATCTTCCGCTGGAATCGATTGTGGGATTCCTCCCGAGGCACGCATCGTGAGATCGCGACCAGTGTAATCGATGATGTCTCCAACAACTGTAATCGGACGGGACGCTCCGGCAGGGCGATATGTCACGCGGTCCTCAGCGGCAACTGTTGAAAGAGTGGCCATCATGACAGGAACACAAATTATTGCCCAAAGCGGATTCACGATGTTGCCGATCCTGTAACGCCGTCAAGTTTTTCTGGTGCAGCATCCGACTCCAGGGATGCTTCTCCATACAGTGCCAGCGGGATCATCATGATGAAGCCGGCGGAGATCGCCATGTCAGCAATGTTGAAAATTCCGGTTCTCAGACCACCTAGACCCATGTTGAAAAAATCGATGACAAATCCGAATCTGGCTCTGTCGATCATGTTTCCCAGACCACCTGCTACAACAAATGTGAACGCGAAGAAAACATATCGACTGACGTTTTTGTTGAGCAAAACGTAGCCAGAAACCCCTAGAAGAATGATGCCGTTGAAGACTGTCAGAATCCAGAATCGTACATCTTTAGGGAGATCTGCAAAGAGACTCAGAAAAGCACCATGATTCTCAGCATAGTGAACTCTGAAAATGTCAAAAAGAAATGGTCGGGGAGGAAGGCCCTTCCAATGCTGAACTGCGTAGTTTTTCATCCATTGGTCTGCGAGGACCATGACTACTGAAATCGCACAGAACCAAGCCCAGCGAGACTTCTTTGAAATGGATTGTGAGGAAATTGCCGCCATGTTTTATCCGTCGTCTATCGATCTTTGACGCTTCACGTTTCGTCGTACACCTTAAGTGTACGTCTCAGCACTTGAATCGAAAACTATCTTCTCCGCTTCACATTGCGGTAAACATACTGACCGTGGTTTTGTTTCGCTAATTGTCGCAGAAAGTTGCCTGCACCGTCGAGTGCTGGTTTTGCTGAACGTCCAAATT